>NZ_JAHDTH010000220.1 GCF_018531445.1 Pseudonocardia lacus | reverse complement strand
GATCTCGGCGCGCCACCGCACGGCCCACCCCGCGCAGGGCGGCTGCGCCGGCCCGGGCAGCTGGGCCCAGGCGCTCGTCCGGGCCCGTTCGGGCTCGGGCACGGCGCTGGGCAGCAGGCCGCAGCCGGGCCGGGTGGCGTCGCGGACGGCGTAGTCGCTGCCCGCGGCGGCGAGCGCGGCAGCCAGGTCGCCGCCGGTGGAGCCGCCCAGGACCAGCACGACCGGCCGGTCGCCCACCCCGTCGACGAGACCGGGCAGGCCGGGTACCGGCGGGGGCAGGTCGGTGCCCCGCAGGAACAGCCCCGCACCGCCGGCACCGACCGCCAGCGCGGCCAGCGCGACCAGTGGGACCGACACCCAGGCCGTCCAGCGCGTCCGCCGGCGCCGCAGCAGCCCGTCCTGCAGGAGCAGCCCGACCAGCCAGGCCAGCGCGGCCCCGGTGAGCAGCAGCGCGGCCGGGCGCACCGTCGGCACGCCCTGCTGGATGAGCCAGAACGCCGGCAGGTGCAGCAGGAGCAGCGGGTAGGCGGCGCGGCCGAGCTCCAGCGGCAGGCCCCGCCCGAGCGCGCCGGCCACCGGGCCGCCGGCCGGCAGCTGGGCCGCGAGCAGCAGCAGCGCGCCGGCCGCGGCGGCCCCACCGGGCCCGCCCGTGCGCAACCACTCGATCGGGTACCAGCTCGCAAGCACGGCCATCGCGACGAGCCCCGCGACCCCCGCGACCGCCAGCGCCGGCGCGACCCACGCCGGGATCCGCCGCCCGTGCAGCCCGACCACGACGACCGCGGCCACCGCGCCGAGCAGGAACTCCGCGGCCCGCACGTGCGTGCCCAGCGCCAGCTCGGCGACCGGGGCGCCGCCCGCCGTCCGCAGCGGCCCGACCAGCCAGGCCAGGTACGCCAGCGCCAGCAGCACCGGCAGCAGCCGGGTCAGCGCGGCGCGCCGGGTGCGCACCCCGAGCAGCCGGCGCAGCGGGACCAGCACGAGCGGCCAGACCAGCCCGAGCTGGACCAGCAGCCCGACCAGCCACAGCAGGCCCAGCGGGTCGACGGCGCCCGGGCGGTCGGCGTACCAGTCGCGGGGCAGGCCGTGGGCCTCCAGCAGGCCGGTGCGCTCGGCGTGCAGCCACCAGTTGCCCCCGCCGGGCAGCCCGGTCAGCGCGTCCAGGCCCGCCTGGGCGGCCGGCTCCGGCCGCCCGGCCGCCGCGACCAGCAGCACCGCGCCCAGCACGATCACCAGCAGCGCCACCCGGTGCCCGAGCTGGTCGCCGTACCAGGCGCGCAGCGGCGCCCGCCCGCCCGTCACCGCGGCCTCCAGCAGGGCGTGCGTCACCCGGAACCCGGCCACCGCGAGCAGCAGGTCGACGCCCAGCAGCTCGACGGTGAACCCACCGCTGCCCTGCAGCATCACCAGCAGGACGGCCAGGCCGCCCAGCGCGAGGACGGGTCGGGGTGGCGCCGCCGGGGTGCGCACCCCGGTGGCGACATGGGTCACCGCACGGCCCCCCACGACGCGAAGCAGTCGCGCATGGTGCGCTCCGCCTCCCGCCCGAGGAACGAGTCGTGCAGGTCGGCGACCGGGTCGGCGCGGGAGGGGTCGACGTCGAACTCGATCTTCCAGAGGTACAGCCCGGCCAGCTGCCGGTCGCGGGCCACCTGGCAGGCCGCGGCCAGCCAGCGCCGCTGCACGCCCTGGTCGAGCGCGGCGCCCTCGGTGTGCGGGACCGCCGGATTGTCCAGCGTCCGCGTCTCGGCGGCCGCGCCGACCTCGTAGAACAGCAGGCCCGGCCGGGGCGGCGCGGTGTCGTCGAGCCAGGCCCGCCAGGCCGCGGTCATCTCCGGCACCGACGCCGCGGGGTCGACGTCCAGCTGCGGGTAGGCGTCGATGCCGACCGCGTCGGCCGGGACGCCGTCGACGGCCTCGGCGTAGGCGTCCCAGTTGGCGGCGTAGCCGACCTCGCCCGAGTACACCGAGCGCACGTGGTCGATCAGCGGGCCCCAGCGCGGGTCGTCCTGCAGGCTGTTCAGCTCGGCGCCGACGACGACGGTGTCCACACCGGACTTCTCGGCCATGCTCAGGTACGGGTCGAGGAAGGCCTGGTAGGACGCGTACCACGCGTCCCGGTCGGCCGGCTGGAGCCGACCGCGCCAGTCGAGGTTGTCCCGCTCGATCAGGTTGGCCTCGTCCAGCAGCGGGCGCACGGTGGTGCGCAGCCCCAGCGCCCGCGCCTCCTCGACCACGATGGCCAGTCGTCGCGGGCCGGGCGTGCGCTCGTCGGCGTGCACCTCGTCGGCGTCGATGGCGTCGGTGAAGAACGGGAACGACACCGAGACGGCATTGGCCTCCATCCCGACGACGTGGTCGAGCACCCGGCGCGCCTTCTGCCGCACGACGTCGTCGGGGTCGGCCGGGCTGTCGACCCAGTACAGCTGCACCCCGAGCTGGGGGCGGCCGGGCTGCCACGGGGCCGAGACCCGCGGACCGCCCGGACCGGCCGCGGCGTCGGCCGCCGCGGGCGTCCCGGGGGCCGTCCAGCTCACGGTGGCGGCGGTCAGTACGACGACCGCGCCGGCCACCCAGCGCCAGCCCTTCACTCCGCCGTTCACAACGGTTTCGCGATCACGGCGAAGGAGGTCTCGCCGCCGCGCAGGAACAGCACGGCCCCGCGCAGCACGCCCGCCGCCTCCCACAGGGAGAACACCGGCATCAGCACGACGACCGCGACGCGCTCCCACAACCGCCTGCGCGGGTCGGCCGAGACCCGGCAGTTGAGCTTGAGCCCCTCCCAGTACGTCCAGACCTGGTAGCCGAAGTTGATCGCCCACAGCGGCAGCACCGCGCCGACCGCCGGCAGGGTCTCCAGGTCGCCCAGCAGCGCGCCGGCCACCAGGATCACCCCGACGTGCTGCAGCGGGCCGATCGCCCAGATCACCATGTTGTGGATCAGCAGCAGCCGGTTGCGCAGCGGGATCGCCCGGTTGGCCGCCAGCTCCATCAGCCCCCACGCCCAGCGCTCGCGCTGCGTGACGAAGTCGTGCACCGACACCGGGGCCGCCCCCAGCGAGCGGGCCGGGAACCAGCCGCTGCGGCCGGGGAACGCCTGGCTGAAGGCCAGCGCGAACTGCGCGTCCTCGACCATCGCGCGGGGCCCGAAGTCCCAGCCGATCGCCGCCTCCACCGAGGCCCGCACCAGCAGCAGCTCCCCGTGCAGCCCGGCCCGCGGCGTGCCGCGGCCGGTGGACACCGCGAACACGCTCACGTCCGACGCGGGGCGCACGGCGTCGGCCAGCCACAGCAGCCGGTGCGCGCCGTGCTCGCGGGGGTAGGTGAGCACGCCCTGGCCCAGGTGCAGCGCGTCCGCGCCGCGCTGGGCCAGCACGAACCGGGCCAGCTCGCGGGCGGTGTGCGCGTCGACGCCGGTGTCGTCGTCCATGTGCAGGACCCAGACGTCGTCGCCGACCTGGCCCTCGGCGACGCGGCGGATGCTCGCGTAGTGGTTGGCCCTGGCCTTGAACCGGGTGCCGGCCGGGGTCCGGTAGCGCGCCGGCACCGTCATCACCCGCACCATCGGCACGGTGGTGGCCAGCAGGTGGATCGCCGCCGCCGCCTCGCAGCCCTCCTCGATGACGACGTCGACGCGCAGCCGGGCGAACGCCGTGGGCAGGTGCTCGACGTAGGAGCGCACGACCCGCTCCAGCGCCGGGTAGGTGTCGTGGCGGCCGATCGTCGGCACCACCACCAGCAGGAACTCGTCGCGCACGAGCGGGGGCGCCGGCTCGTCGGCCGCGCGGCGGGTGGTCCGCCGGGTGCGCAGCGCGCCGGCCAGGCCGAGCAGGGAGGTCAGGATGGGGGCGGTCCACAGCACCGTCGTCACCCAGCCCAGCACGCCCAGGCTCTGGTGCTGCTGCCAGGCCCAGGTGGAGAACCCGAGCGAGCCGGTGAGCACCACCAGGAACGCGGCGATCCCGGGACGGACCGGGCTGGGGCGGCCGGGACCGGGGTCGGTGCCGGGCCGCGCGGGCGCCGGGGCGGGGAGCTGCACGGGGAGCCGCTGGGCGGGGAGCTCGGCGGGGACGGGGGGAGCGGGGCGGACCGCGTGCGCGGTGACCGTCGTGCTCTCGGGGTCTGCGGTCGTCAGGGACGACGTGGGCCCGGTCCCTGGCATCTGTCCGCTCCGTTCGGGGCGAGCGCACTGGGGTGTGCGGGGGTGGCGACGAGCGGGTCGGGCGAGTGGGGAGCGCGACCGCGCAGCGGCACTTGCTACCACGAGCATGGGGAAAGCCGATCGGGCGATTGATCTGTAGCCCGACCGGCCCACCCCCAGGAGGCACTGCGTGCCCACCTCAGTACGCACCGCGGCTGGCCATCACGGCGCCGAAGGTCTTGGCGGCGATCTTGACGTCCATCGCCAGCGACCAGTCGTCGACGTAGCGCAGGTCCAGCGCGACCGACTCGTCCCAGCTGAGGTTGCTGCGGCCGCTGACCTGCCACAGCCCGGTCAGGCCCGGCTTGACCTGGTGGCGGCGGCGCATCTCGGCGGTGTAGCGGGTGGCCTCGGCCGGCAGGCAGGGCCGCGGGCCGATCAGCGACATCGAACCGGTCAGCACGTTGAACAGCTGGGGCAGCTCGTCGATCGAGTACTTGCGGATGACCGCGCCGATCCGGGTGACCCGCGGGTCGTTCTTCATCTTGAACAGCGGGCCGGCGCCCTCGTTGGCGGCCAGCAGCGCGGCCTTGCGGGCCTCGGCGTCGACGACCATCGAGCGGAACTTGACCATCCGGAACGTCCGGCCGCCGCGGCCGATGCGGGTCTGGGTGAAGAAGGCCGGGCCGCCGTCGGCGCGGACCGCGAGGGCCACCGCGACCAGGATCGGCAGGGTCAGCAGGATGATGGTGAGCGCGCCGACGAAGTCCAGCACCTGCTTGACGACCGCACCGGCCGCGCGACCCGGGTTGTGACCACCGGTCGGGGCGAAGCGCAGGGGGCGGGTGGCGGGGGCGGTGATGGCGACCATTGCTCTCTCCTCTTCCGTGGCCGCCTCGGCGGCTCGTCCTGATGAGAGAACTCTGTCTGACCTGGGCCTTCGAGATAATCTCCGCGACGGCTAGCTCCGTTGCGGCATCGGGGAAGGCTTTTCTTACCCTTCGGCCACTGCGCCGCCCGGCGTAGCGGCTAGCGCCACCCGGCTCCGCCCCGTCGAGAACGAACTTGTCGTGATCCACAGGGCTGGTTGCACGAGAGCCGCGCTCGTCCCGTGGGGCGAGCGCCGCGTCGCCGGCCGCCCTCGCAGCACCCGCGGTGTGCTCGCAGCACCCGCGGTGTGCTCGCAGCACCGGGTGTGGGCTCGCAGCCCGCCGGCGCGCTGCGCCATCCCCACCAGCGCTGCGACGTCCCCCAACCAGCACCGCGGACCGCGTCCTCGTAGCGCCCCGCGCTGCGCGACCACCCCAGCCCTGCGATCCCCCACCAGCGCTGCGCCACCAACCCCCAACCGGCCCCCTCCTCGCAGCACCAGGGGTGTGCTCGCAGCCGCCGCGTCTGGCCGCACGAGAGCGGCTCTCGTCCAACCCCGCCGCACGAGAGCGGCTCTCGTCCAACCCCGCCGCACGAAAGCGGCTCTCGTCCAACCAACCACCTCCCGCGCCAGCGGCCCGGTCCCGTCGAAAACGACGTTGTCGTGATCAACAGGGCTTGTTGATCACGACAAGTTCGTTCTCGACGGGGCCGGGGCGGGGCGCAGGGCCGAGACCTTGTCGCGGGCGCGGCCCGCGAGCGCGCGGGCGCCGCGGGCGGCGACCGTCCGCACCAGGCCGGCGTTGACCCGGGCCACCCTGCGGCGCACGTCGCTGCGCACCTCGGCGCGGAAGCGCTCCTTGTAGCCGTGGTCGCCGCGCAGCAGGTCGACCTCGGTGAAGCCGTCCTCGGCGGCGGCCAGCATGGCCTGCGCGCGCACCGAGAAGCCGGGCGTCATGCCGATGTCGGTGCGCAGGCCGCCGCTGTAGAACAGCAGGGAGCCCCGCCAGGCCAGCGTGTAGGTGATGGCCGCGGCGTCGGCCGGTTCGGGGCCGACGCGCAGCTCATGCAGGCGCACCAGGCCCGCGTCGCCCAGCCGGGCCGCGGCGAGCTGGTGGAAACGGCGGCGGGCCGGGGAGGCGAACACGCGGGAGCGGTCGCCGAAGCGGGCCACGTGCAGGTCCATCATCCGCTCGAGCAGCGCCGGGAACCGGTCCGGGTCGGTGACGAGGCTGAACGCTCCCCCGGCCGCCTCGGCCCGGCGGATCTCCTTGCGGACCTGCTTGCGGCCGTGGCCGCTGAGGATCTCCCCGTCCAGCGGGACGTAGGAGATCGGGAGCTCCTCGGTGGGGCGCACGACGAACCGCGGTCGGGGGAACGCCGCATCGACGGCGGCCGCGAGGGCGCCGTCGGGGTTGAGGCCGTCCAGGTCGAGCACGTCCCAGCCCGGGGTGCGGGCCAGCTCGGCGAGCATCGCCGCGGCGACCTCCGCCCGGTCGTCCGGCGCGGCGACGACGTCGGTGTGGTCGGGTCCCACCCAGTACCAGCCGATGACGCCGAGCACCCGGCGGCCGTCGAGGGTGGTGCGCTCCAGCGGCAGCAACCCGACGACGTCATCGCTTCGCCACGCGACCAGCACGCCGGCGTCCTCGACGAGCTCGGGGACGTCGCGCAGCGCGGAGGCCCACTGCCAGCTCAGGAACGGCGTGTCGACGTGCCCCGCGTCCTGCAGGCGCCGCCAGGCCCGCTCCACGTGCGGATCGCCCAGTCGAACCCGGTGCACCCGCAGCGCGCTCATTCGGGGGATCGTAAAGGCACTTTGGACGGAGCGGGATAGCCCCAACAAGATCATCGCCCGCCCTCTCCCGGACGAGAGCGGCTCTCGTCCGACCCCGCCGCACGAACGCGGCTCTCGTCCAACCGGCGGACGAACGTGGCGCTCGTCCAACCGCGGACGAAAGCGGGTCTCGTCCAACGGGGTTGGGCGAGAGCGGGTTTCGTCCAACGTGGAGCGGGCGGTGCCGGACCGGGCTCCCCTCCGAGCCGGTTCGGCACCGCCCTACCGGTGGCGGTCCCCCTCACGCCGCCGCCGGCGCCTGCGCGGCGGCCGGGCGGGCCGCGGTCAGCCCGAACGCCTCGTCGTAGGCGGCGAAGGCCGCCTCGCGGCCGTAGCGCCGCGCGTGGTGGTCGAGGGCGGCGCGCGACTCGCGGCGGTTCTCGTCGACGTCGCAGAGCCGGACCAGCTCGTCCACGGTGGACTCGACGTCCGCCGGGGTCAGCACGCCGGTGCCGCGGCCGCTGGCCACGCCGTCGGCGCCCAGCGGGGTGCTGACGACCGGGACGCCGCGGCCCAGCGCCTCGATGACCTTGATCTTGACGCCGGTGCCGAAGCGGGCCGGGTTGAGCATCGCGGCGGCGCCGGCCAGCGCGGCGTCGAGGTCCTCGACATAGCCCTCGACGACGACGTTCTCCGGCTGGGCGGCGGCCAGGTCGAGCAGCCACTGCGGGGCCTCGCGGCCGATGACCCGCAGGCGGGCGTCGGGGCGGCGGGTGCGCAGCCGCTCCCAGACCTGCTCGACGAAGCTGCGCAGGCCGTCCTCGTTCCACGGCTGGCTCAGCAGGCCCAGGAAGACGAACTCGGGGGCGCCGCGGTAGTCGCGCCGGCCACGGGCCCGCACCACCGGCGGGATCGCGACGACGTCGTCGTAGCCGACGTAGGCGCGCTCGGACAGCGACCGGCACTCGCGGGCGTTGACCAGCAGGCAGCGGTCGAAGCGGCGGGCCGCGGCGACCTCGCTGCGGGCGATCATCCGCTGCTCGAAGGTCAGCAGCGCCCGCTGCACGAGGGTGGAGTCGACGAGCTTGCGCAGCGGGCCGGGGACGTGCTCGGCGAAGGTGCCCAGCGGGTTCATCGCCAGCTCGGGGTGGCTCGCCATGCGGTCGAGCATCATCCGGTAGCGCTCGGAGAACAGGTCGTCGAGGTAGCAGATCTGGCGGGCGGTGCCGCCCTCGGCCGCGTACTGGCCGACCCGGACGGTGTCGTAGACCTCCAGGTCGACGTCCAGCTCGGCGAGCTTGCCGGCGATGGCCCGGGCGACGCCGCCGGAGCGGGTGAGCGCCTCCTGCAGGCTGGAGCGGAAGGTGGCCACGCGGGTCAGCAGCGCGGTCAGCTTCTCCTTGCCGGAGGGCGCCGGCAGCAGGTGCACGGTGGCCGGGAAGTCGGCCCGCACGTCCTGCGCCTTGCCGCCGATCAGCAGGTAGTGCACGTTCTCGACGCCGAGGCGGTCGCTCATGTGGCGCAGCATGCCGTCCAGCACGACCTTCTTGCCCGAGTCGGCCGGGTACGGGTTGACGACGCTGAGGATCGCCACCGATGAGGTGCTGGTGAGGACGCTGCTGTTCATGCCGAGAAGCATCGCGACCAGCGGCTTCGCGGATAATCGCCGCGAGGTACAGGTGTTGGCCCGGCACCGGTAAGGGTGTTGTTACCCGTTCGACAGTGCCCTACTACGCACTCCCGGCGGTCTACTTACGCCATGTCCTCCCAGCCCCCCGCTGCCGAGCCCGAGGGCGGCCGCAGCTTCGGCCGTCAGGCGGGCTGGAACTACGTCGTCTTCGCCCTCAGCAAGTCCACCACGTTGATCATGACGGTGGTGCTGGCCCGGCTGCTCGGGCCGGCCGACTTCGGCCTGTTCGCGCTGGCCCTGCTGGTCATGACGATGTTCGACTTCGTGCGCGACTTCGGGATCGGGGTCGCGCTCGTCCAGCGCCCCGAGCAGTGGTCGAAGGTGGCGCCCACGGGGGCGACGCTGACGCTGGTCTCCGGGGTGCTGATCGGCGGGTTGGCCGCGGCGCTTGCCCCGGTGGCCGCGTTCCTGCTGGGCGACCCGCGGCTCACCCCGATCGTGCAGGTCCTGGCGATCGCGCTGGTCATCTCCGCGCTGAGCGTGCTGCCGATGGCCGCGCTGCGGCGCAGGCTCGACTTCCGCGGCCGGCTGCTGCCCGAGGTCGCCGGGGCCGTGCTGAAGGCGGCCGTGGCGATCGGGCTGGCCGCCGGCGGCGTCGGCGTGTGGAGCCTGGTGTGGGCGCAGCTGGCCGGCAGCCTCGTCACGACCGTCGGCTACTGGGTGCTCGGGCGCACCTCGCTGCGGCTGGGCATGGACCGGCGGCTGGCGGTGGCGCTGCTGAAGTTCGGGCTGCCGGTCACCGCGGTCGCGTTCCTGACCTTCGCCGTGTTCAACACCCCGACCGCCGCCATCGGCCGGCTGCTGGGCGCCGAGGAGCTGGGCTACTACACGCTCGCCTACCGGCTCCCCGACCTGGTCGTCATCAACCTCTGCGCCGTCGTGGGCGACGTGCTGTTCAGCGCGCTGTCCCGGCTGCAGGACGACAAGCCCGCGCTCGCCGCGCGCTACCTGCAGACCGTGCGCACGGTCGTCGCGCTGAGCGCCCCGATCGGTTTCGGCCTGGCCGCGGTGTCCACCGAGGTCGTGGCCGTGTTCTACGGCGCCCAGTTCGCCCCGGCCGCCGGGATCGCCGCGGCGCTGTCGGTGTTCACCGTCATCTACTCGATCAACTTCCACGCCGGCGACGTCTACAAGGCGCTGGGCCGGCCGGGCCTGCTCACCTCGCTGGGCACGCTGAAGCTGGTGGTGCTGGTGCCGGTGGTCGTCTGGGCAGCGCACCACTCGGCGCTGTGGGTCGCCGTCGCGATGGCCGCGGTCGAGGGCCTGCTGACGGTCGTGCGGCTGAGCGTGGTCCGCCGGATCCTCGGGGTGACGATCCGCCAGCACGTCGCGGCGCTGTGGGGGCCGGTGCTGGCCGCGGCGCTGATGGCCGGCGCCGTCTACGGGCTCCTCCAGCTGGTGCCCGACTGGCCGGCCGCCGTTCGGCTCATTGCGGGCTTCGCGATCGGTGTGATCCTCTACGCCACCGCGTTGTGGGTGCTCGCGCCGTCCCTGCCCGCAGCGGCCCGCACGATGATCCGCAACCGCCGCGCCCCGCAACCGGAGACAGTCTGATGCTGCGCGACAGCCTGAAGGCCACCGTCCACGCCGACGTCACCCGCTACTTCGGCGGCTACTCCCGGGCCCGCCTGCTGCGCGCCGTGCTGCTGGAGCGGACCTTCCGCGTCGTGCTGACGCTGCGGCTCTGCCAGGCCGCGCGAGCCACGGGCTCGAAGCCGCTGCTGGTGGCCGCGATCCTCGCGCACCGCGTGGCCAGCGCGAAGGCCGCCGTCGACCTGCCCTGGAAGACCCGCGTCGGCCCCGGCTTCCGGCTGTTCCACGGCTGGGGCGCGGTGGTCAACACCGAGGCCGTCATCGGCGCCGACGTCTCGCTGTTCCACGGCGTGACGCTGGGCCAGGGCGACCGGATCGCCGCCGACGGCAGCCGCACCACCGGCTACCCCGTCATCGGCGACGAGGTCTGGATCGGGCCGCACGCGATCATCGTCGGCGGCGTGACCGTCGGGCGCGGCGCGCGGATCGCCGGCGGCGCCGTCGTCACCAAGGACGTGCCGGCCGGCGCCATGGTCGCCGGCAACCCGGCCGTCGTCGTCCGCTCGGACGTGCCCGCCGACGTGCTCAACCCCTCCGGGGTGCGGTCGTGAGGTCAGCGCGCCGAGTCCGAGCAGCGGTTGGGGGTGACCGGGCCCTTGTAGGGCGTCACCTCGGCGCCCAGCTCCAGCACCTTCATCCGGTCGAACGGGATCTTCTCGATGCCGAAGTAGGTCAGGTCGCCCGCGCCGAGCGCCTCCTCGTAGGGGTCGTAGGGGTAGCTCTGCGGGTGCACGGCGAACAGGCTCGTGCCGCGGCTGGAGTCGGCGAGGTACATGCCGTACTCCTGCAGCGCGGTGGCGATCGTCAGCTCCGGGCCGGAGAGCCCGAGGGTGGACAGGTCGAGCTCCGGGTCCAGGACGACGTGCGCGCCGATCGGCAGCGCGTCGGGGGCGTCGGTGCGCCCGTCGCTGCGGGTGGCCGGCTCGACCGGGTCGCCGGCGCGGGTGGCCGGGTAGGCGAAGACCAGCGCGTGCTCGATGCGCCCGGCGACCAGCTCCTCCGGCCAGATCAGCCCGGCCGCGATGGAGAAGCCGCTGGCCCGGGTGGCCAGCCCGTCGGGGTAGATGCCGTCGCCGTCGGCCGGGGTGGCGTTGACCCACTCCGCGGTCCAGCCGCCGGAGCCGTCGCGCTCGGCCCGGTACATCTCGAAGACGCAGTTCGTGGTGGTGTCCAGCACGGCGAGGTGGCCGTCGTCGGCCGGGTCGGCCAGCGCGTTCGGCGGGATCGGCACCCGCGCCAGGGTGGCCTCGGGGGTGGCGTAGGAGGCCGTGGGCGCGATCTCGTAGCGGGCGGTGCGCTCGTCGGCCACGAAGATCGGCGCGGTGAAGTTGCGGATCGCGACGACCGGCGGCGGACCGGCGAACCCGGCGACGTAGGCGTCGGAGCGCTCGTCGTAGACGGGGCTGTCGGGCACGGGGGTGCGCCAGATGGTGCCCTCCCCCGCGAAGAACTCCGCCGACGTGGGCAGCGGCGGCGCGGCCGACGGCTGGCCCGCGGTCGTGGTGGCGCACGCCGTGATCGCCGCGGCGAGCAGCAGCGGCAGCGTCCCGGCCAGCACGCGGCGCCCGCGGAGCCGCGCGGTCGTATCGAACTGCATCGCAACGTTCTCCTGTGGCCGAGCGAGTACACGCGGGGGCGGTCGTGAAGATCCTGCACGTCATCGACAACTTCGGGTACGGGGGCGCGGAATTACTCCTCGCCACGATGAACGGGGCCGCCGCCGAGGCGGGCCTGGACCTCGCCGTGGCCTGCCTCGGGCCGCGCACGCCCGAGCGCTCGGTCACCCTCCCGCTGCTCACCGACGCCGGCCTCGACCCGCGGTTCATCGGGGTGCCCCGGCTGCTCGACCCCACCGCCCTGGTCAAGATCCGCCGCACCATCCGCGAGTCCGGCTGCGACGTCGTGCACGCCCACCTCGGCTACGCCGGGATCCTGGTGCCGCCGGCCGCCCGGCTGGCCGGGGTGCCCTGCGTGACCACGCTGCACCACGAGCCGCCGCCGTGGCAGCCGCGCGCCGACCGGATCAAGGAGTGGCTGTGGGTGCGCTCGGCCGAGCGCGGCGCCGCGCTCGTCTGGGTGTCCGAGGCCGCCCGCACGGCGGGCGCCAAGGTCGTGCCGCCGCGCCGCCAGACCTGGCGGGTGCTGCACAACGGCGTCGACCTGAGCCGCTTCTCCCCCGACGGCCCCCGCGCGCTCCCCGCCGACATCGACGTCCCGGCCGGGGCGCCGGTCGTCACGATCGTGGCCGCGCTGCGCGAGCCGAAGGGCCACGAGGTCGCCCTGCGGGCCTGGCCGCACGTGCGGGAGAAGGTGCCCGGCGCGGTGCTGCTGATCGTCGGGCACGGCCCGCACGAGGCCGCGCTGCGCGCCGCCGCCGGTGAGGGCGTCGTCTTCGCCGGCTCCCGCACCGACGTGCCGCAGATCCTGGCCGGTTCGACGATGGCGCTGCTGCCCTCGCTCACCGAGGCGCTGCCCACCACCCTGATCGAGGCGGCGGCCAGCGGGCTCGCCGTCGTCGCCACGACGGTCGGCGGCACCGCCGAGACCGTCGAGCACGGCCGGACCGGGCTGCTGGTCCCGCCCGGCGACCCCGACGCGCTCGGCGACGCCGTCGTCGAGCTGCTGCTCGACCCCGACCGGCGGGCCGGGTACGGCTCGGCCGGCCGACGTCTGGCCGAGGAGCGCTTCGACCTGCGACGCTGGGTCCGCAACCTGGCCCAGCTCTACTCCGACGCCATCACCGGGCAGTCGCCCACAGCCCGCGGAGCAGTGGCTCCGTGAACGGACAGGAGAGTCACCGGATGCCCGCCGCGAAGCTGAACGTGCGCGCCGCCGCCATCATCGCCCTGCTGGGCATCGTCGGTGCGCTGGTGGGTGTGGCCGTCGGCCTCTACCTCGCCCGCACGGGCAAGCCGTGGTTCCGCGCCGAGATGGAGCTGGCCCTGCTGCCCGGGCCGGACGTGCCGGCCGAGGAGATCTCGAACTACTGGGAGGCGCTGGCCCGCGGCCAGGCCCCGCGGATCGCCGCCGAGGTGCTCGACCAGCCCCGCTGGGCCGCGGGCGCGGCCAAGGCGGCCGGCGTCGAGGAGGGCGCTGTGCTGATCACCGCGGGCGTCGTCACCGACACCACCCTGATCACCGTGGGCGGCGAGGCGCCATCGGCCGAGGCCGCCGAGGCCGCGGTCACCGCCGCGGTCACCGAGGCCACCCCGCTGGCCCAGTCGGTGTCCGGCCCGTTCGTGCTGCAGGTCGTGCAGCCGGCCACCGGCACCGCGGTCTCCCAGACCACGCCCGACTCGCAGGTCGTCGCGGTCGCCGGCGTGGCCGGGCTGGTCGTCGGGGCGGGCGCGGCGGTGCTGTTCGTGCGCAGGCGCGGCAGCGGCGCCACCGCCGGACCGGCCGCGCCCAACCTGCCGACGGGCGGCGGTCAGGGCGGCGGCGGGCT
>NZ_JAHDTH010000219.1 GCF_018531445.1 Pseudonocardia lacus | reverse complement strand
CACCCGGGCCGCGAACTCGGCCTCCACGCGCCCGCCGCCCGGCGGGACGCCCCCGAACCCGTCCGGCGGGCCGAACGGGTACTCGGCCAGCCGCCCGGCCCGGTGCGCCGCGGCCAGCTCGACCAGGGCCAGCGGGTTGCCGGCCGCCTCCCGCAGCAGCAGGTCGCGGACGTGGCCGGGCAGGTCGCCCGCGTGCTCGCCCAGCACCGCGCGGGCGGCGTCGTCGTCGAGCCGGCGCAGGGCCAGCTCCGGCAGGCCGGAGGCGCGGAAGCCGCCGTCGTCGCGGGCCGCGAACAGCATCGCCACCGACTCGGCGGCCAGCCGGCGCGCGACGAACGCCAGCACCTCGACGGTGGCGCGGTCGAACCAGTGCACGTCGTCGACGAGGCAGAGCACCGGTCGCCGCTCCGCCAGTTCGGCCAGCAGCGTGAGCAGCGCCAGCCCCACCAGGTGGCGGTCGGCGGGCGGCTGCCCGGGGGCGCCCCGACCCAGCGCCGCGCGCAGGGCGTCGGCCTGCGCCGGGGCCAGCGCCGCGGTCTCGGCGTCGCCCACCCCGCGCAGCAGCAGTTGCAGCCCGGCGAACGGGAGCTCGGCCTCGGCCTGCACCCCGGTCCCGGAAAGCACCCGCATACCGGCCGCCGCGGCGCCCGCCTCGGCCAGCAGCGCCGACTTCCCGATGCCGGCCTCCCCCGTCAGCACCAGCGCGGCGCCCGTCCCGGAGCGGGCGGAGTCCAGCAGCCCCAGCACGGTGGCGACCTCCGCCGAGCGACCCGCCAACGCCGGCCCGGACCCCACCGCCAGCAGCGTCATGCCGCGACCCGGCGCCCGGCGGGCACCAGCAGCGCGGCCAGCCCGACCAGCGTCACCGCCCCGAGCACCAGTACCCCCGTGCGGAAGCCGGCGAGGCCGCCGCCGGCCAGCGTCCAGCACAGCGCGACCACGCCCGGCGCGACGCTGGTCGCCAGCGTCCTGGCGGTCATCGCGATGCCCCCGGCGGTGCCCTCCAGCCCCGCGGGCGCCGCGGCGAGGGTGGCGGCGTTGATCGCCGGGTTGAACAGCCCGGCGCCGACGCCGAGCACCGCGAGCCGCCACGCCAGCCCGACGGGGCCCGCGTCCGGGCCCACGGTGAGCATCAGGGCCAACCCGACGACGCTGACGAGGCTGCCCAGCACCGCCACCACGCGCGTGCCGAAGCGGTCGGAGAGCGCGCCGGCCAGCGGCGAGACGGGGGCGACGGCTCCGGCGAAGAACAGCAGCACGGTGCCGGTGACCGCCGGGCTGCCGCGCAGGACGTCGGAGACGTAGAACGGCAGCAGGAACGCGACCAGGCCGATCGTGAAGCTGGCCGCCAGCAGCGCCACCAGCACCGGGCCGAACGCCCGTCCGCGGATCATCGCGACGACCGGCGCCGAGCCGCGCAGCCGCGTCCAGCCCCACGCGGCCGCCACGGCGACGACGACCAGCCCGCCGGCGGCCGGCGGCACGTCGTCGACGAGGTCGACGGCCAGCATGAGCGCGCACACCGCGCCGCCGAGCAGCACCGACTCGCCCAGCAGGCTCCGACCGGGCCGGGGCAGGCCGCGCGCGTCGCTGGGGAGGGTGCGCAGGGCGACCCAGGCCACCACGGCGAGCAGCGGCAGCTTCATCAGGAACACGCCGCGCCAGTCGAACGCCCCGGCGACGAGCCCGCCGAGCGGCGCCCCGATGACCCCGCCCACGGTCATGATCGTGATGATGAAGCCGATGGCCCGCCCGCGCTGCTCCGGCCGCACGCTGACCATGACGATCGGCATGTACACCGCCACCACCAGCGACGCGGCCAGCCCCTGCAGCAGCCGGCCGACGATCACCATCCAGAACGCCGGCGCGACCGCGGTCAGCACGCTCGCCACCCCGACGCCCACCATCGCGGCCACCAGCGCCGCCCGGGCGCTCGCGCCGTCGGCCCAGCGGCCGGCCGGGATGGAGACCGCCGCCATCGGCAGCGCGTAGCCGAGCAGCACCCAGGCCGTGGTGGCCGGGGCGATGCCCAGGTCGAGCGCCATGCCGGGCAGCGTCACGGCGGTGATCGTCATCTCCGCGGTGACCACGAACATGGCCAGGCCGAGGGCGACGACGGGCGCCCACCTGGTGCGCTGCTGGGTCGGTTCCGTGGCGGTCACATCCATGCCCTGGACGCTAAGAGCTGAAGCCAGCTTGAGGTCAAGGCCGGCTTCACGCCGCGTACGGGCGGGTGGCGCGGGCGGTGCGCAGGGCGCCGCCCCACCACGCCAGCTGGTCGAGCATGGTCTTGGCGGCCACCCGGCAGCCCTCGGGGTCCAGCGGCCGCCGGTCGGGCCCGAAGCGCTCCCACGCGCCGTGGAAGCTGACCGTGTCGCGCACGGTGACCGAGTGCGTCTCGGCGAAGACCGCGCGCAGGTGCTCGACCGCGCGCAGCCCGCCGGACATCCCGCCGTAGGAGACGAAGGCGACGGGCTTGGCCCGCCACTGCGGCCCGTGCCAGTCGATCACGGTCTTCAGCGGGGCCGGGAAGCTGTGGTTGTACTCGGGGGTGACCACGACGAACGCGTCGGCCGCGGCGATGCGGGGCGTCACGGCCGCCACCGGGTCCGGCGGCGCGGTGCCGAAGGCGGTGAGCCGGTCGGGCAGACCGGCCGCGGCGAGGTCGAGGACGTCGACGTCCATGTCGGTGCGGACGGCCACCTCACCGACGAACCACTCGGCGACGGTCGGTCCGAACCGGCCGTCGCGGGTGCTGCCGATGATCACCATCACGCGGAGCGGGTTCTCGTCCATGCGGTCTCCTCCGGGTCGTCGCGGACGCGGACGACGCTAGGGAGGTCGCTGGGCGCGGTACTCCGCCTGTTGCCGGGGGCGGGCCGGGCGCGGCACGCCCCGCCCCCGGCCCGCACCGGTTCCGCGGAGGCGGCAGTACCGTGGTTCTTGGGGGGAGCGAGCGGGTGGTCGGTCAGGCGGAGTGGTGCAGCCGCACGACGCCGACCGTCACGTCTTCGAGACCGCCGCGGTCGAAGTCGTGCCGCAAGCGATCGGCCTTGATCGTTGCCGTCAGCCCGTCGAACGGGCCGTGGGCGTCGACCTCCCCGGTCTGGGGGTCGACGGCGAGCACGACGTAACCGTCGCACTGAGTGAGTTTCTCGGCGGCCGCGACCAGGGTCGCGTCACCGGAGCTCGTGGAATCCGGCACTGGGTCACCTCCTGTTCTCCTAGTACAGCGCTGGGAGGCTGCTCGGCGTGACAATCTGGCGGCCAGACCACCCGTTCGGGCCAGGTGAATCTGTCCGTTGATCACGAGCGGTGCCGACGACCGGACGGTCGGCACATGATCCGGTGGCCGCGGTTCTGCAGCGTGCCGCCGCTGGCACTCCGCGTAGCAACGGCGCCCGCGGTGCCTTCCCGGCTGCCGCGGGAGCGCCCGTCGAGTCCCTCGCGGGGACCGCCTCCGACACCGCCCCGCTGGCGAGGCGCTCGTCGGGGCGATCCGCACGGTGAATCGATCCCGATCGACGGGCTGTCGTACGGCCGCGCGATGTGCGTCCCCGCGGCTCACCGGGGCGACCGCGAGCCCGCCCGTACGACGCCGAGCGGGGCGCGCGGGCCCCTCCAGCCGTCACCCAATGGTTGTTCGACCGTTTGCCGCAGCCGACTCGCACGCCGGCTCGTACGCCGGGCCCGCACACCGGGGCCGGCGCCGCACGGCGTACGACCACGCGGGACGGGGGTGGGTGGGCGGGGTGGGTACTAGCCTCCCGGGCATGGACGTCCTGGTCGTCGACCATCCCCTCGCCAAGGCCCGGCTGTCGACGATGCGCGACGCCCGCACCGACAACGCTGCCTTCCGCGCCGCCCTCGACGATCTCACCCTCATGCTGATCTACGAGGCCACCCGCGACGCCCCGGTGGCGACCGGGCCGCTGCACACCCCGGTCGCCCGCACGACCGGCTACCGGCTGGCCAACCCGCCGCTGCTGGTCCCGGTGCTGCGGGCCGGGCTGGGCATGGCCGACGCCGCGTTCGGCCTGATGCCCGAGGCGCAGATGGGTTTCGTCGGGATCGCCCGCGACGAGGAGAGCCACCAGCCCAAGCCGTACATGGAGTCGCTGCCCGAGTCGCTGGCCGGCCGGCCGGTATTCGTGCTCGACCCGATGCTGGCCACCGGCGGCTCCATGGCCCACGCCATCGGCCTGCTGACCGAGCGCGGCGCCACCGACGTGACGGCGATCTGCGTGCTGGCGGCCCCCGAGGGCATCGCGCACCTGCGCGACTCCGGCCTGCCGGTGCGGGTGGTGACGGCCAGCGTGGACGAGCGGCTCAACGACTCGGCCTACATCGTCCCCGGCCTCGGCGACGCCGGCGACCGCCAGTTCGGCGCCGTCTGACTCCGCCCACCACTCCCCTCCCATCCACACCCCTCCCCACCCCGCCCGAGTTCAGGAAAGCCACGATGCTGCCCTCAGAGGGCAGCATCGTGGCTTTCCTGAACTCCCGGGGGTGGGGGGGTCAGGGCTGGGGGGCGGCGGGGCGCCAGGCGTCGACGACGGCCCGCAGCGCCTTCTCGAACAGCCCGTCCGCCCCGGGCGGCAGGAACCCCCGCAGCTGCAGGGCGACCCAGCCGTGCACCGTCGCCCACAGCGTCACCGACGCCGCGACGGGGTCGGTGTCGGCGCGCAGCGCCCGCTGCTCCACGGCCCGCCCGACGAACTCCCGCAGCGGCCCGAGCGCCGTCCCGGTGGCCGTGCGGGCCTCGGCCGCGGCCGGGAGCACGGTGGCGCCCTCGAACATCACCGCGAACAGGTGCGGGTCGGCGAGCGCGCCCTCGCGGTAGGCGGAGGCCAGCCGGACGAGGTCCTCGACGCTGTCGGCTCCGGGGCGGACGGCGGCGAGGTGCTGGCCCAGCCGGGCGAAGGCGTCGTCGAACAGGGCGGTCAGCAGGCCGCGCTTGCCGCCGAAGAGCGAGTAGACGGCGGTCGTCGACGTGCCGCACCCGGCGGCGAGCGTGCGCAGGCTCAGCGCGGGGGCGCCGTGGGTGGACAGGGTGGCGCGGGCCTGGGTGAGCAGCTTGGTGCGCAGTGCCTCGTCGTGCACGCGGGGGCGGGGCATGGTGGCCGGCTCCTCCTTCGCGCGGGTCGTGCGGGAGACAGTGCTACAGGTCCGCCGCCCCCGCACGACCGGGGTCGAGCAGCGCGGAGACGGTGGCGCGCAGCTCGCCGAGCCGGTCGGCCGCCCGGACCCGGGCGGAGGCCAGGTTGTCGTCGACCACGGGCTCGACGACCTGCAGGTACGCCTTGAGCTTCGGCTCGGTGCCGGAGGGTCGCACGACCAGCCGCTCGCGCTCGCGGCGCAGCACCAGCACGTCGGGCGCGGGGAACGCGACCTCCCAGCCGGACGGGGGGTGATCGCGCAGCCGTGCGACGGCGGCGTCGCGGGCGGCCGGGGCGAGCCGCACGGAGACGCCCTCCGTGCGGTGCACGCCGTGGGCGCGGGCGAGCTCGTCGAGGCGGTCGTCGATCGTGCGGCCGTCGGCGGCGAGCCCCGCGGCGAGGTCGCACGCGAGCACGGCGGCGGCGATGCCGTCCTTGTCGCGGACGGTGTCGGGGTCGACGCAGTAGCCGAGCGCCTCCTCGTAGCCGTACACGAGGCCGGGCCCGCCCCGCACGATCCACTTGAACCCGGTGAGCGTCTCGGCGTAGCGGGCGCCGTGCGCCTCGGCCACGGCGCGCAGCATCTCCCCGGAGACGACGGTGGTCGCCACCAGCGGATCGGTGTACCCGCCCGCGCGCAGCAGGTGGTCGCCGAGCAGGACGCCGGTCTCGTCGCCGGTGAGCATCCGCCAGCGCCCGGCCGCGGTCGGGACGGCCAGCGCACAGCGGTCGGCGTCGGGGTCGAGCGCGACGGCGAGGTCGGCGCCCGCCTCGGCGGCCAGCGCGAGCAGCGCGTCGGTGGCGCCGGGCTCCTCGGGGTTCGGGAAGCCGACGGTCGGGAACGCGGGGTCGGGCTCGGCCTGCGAGGCGACGACGTGCACGTCGTCGAATCCGGCGCGGCGCAGCGCCTCGACGGCCGTCGCGCCGCCGACGCCGTGCAGCGGGGTCAGCGCCACCCGCAGCCCGCGCGCCGCGCCGCGGGGGAGGCGGGCCACCCGCTCCAGGTACCGATCGGTGACGTCGACGGTCCGGACGTCGCCGCCGACCGGGATCGCCGCCGCCCCGGGGGCCGCGGCGATGGCGGCCTCGATCTCGGTGTCCGACGGCGGCGCGAGCTGGGCGCCGTCGGCGAGGTAGACCTTGTAGCCGTTGTCGGCCGGCGGGTTGTGCGACGCGGTGATCTGCACCCCGGCGACGGCCCCCAGCTCCCGCACGGCGAACGCCAGCACGGGGGTGGGCAGCGGGCCGGGCAGCACCCGCACCGCGAAGCCCGCCCCGGCCAGCACCCCGGCCGCCGCCTCGGCGAACTCGGTCGAGCCGCGCCGCGCGTCGCGGCCGACCACGACGGTGCCGCGCTCGCCGCGCCCGGTGAGCCAGGCGGCCAGCCCGGCCGTGGTCCGCCGGACGACGGCCACGTTCATCCCGGCCGGCCCGGCCCGCACCGGCCCGCGCAGCCCGGCGGTGCCGAACCGCAGCGGGCCGGACATCCGGTCGGCCAGCTCGACGGCGGCCGCCGAGTCGGCGACCGCGGCCGTGACGAGCCGGGTGAGCTCGTCCCGGGTGGCGGGGTCGGGGTCGTCGGCGACCCAGCGCAGCGCGGCCCCGCGCACCGAGGTCCCCTGGCTCACGACCCGACCCGGGCGATCAGCTCGCGCAGCAGCTCACCCATCCGCCCGGCCGACGCCCGACCCGCCGCCAGCACCTCCTCGTGGTCCAGCGGCTGCCCGGTCATCCCGGCGGCCAGGTTCGTGACCAGGGACAGGCCGAACACCTCGAGGCCGAGCGCCCTGGCCTCGATGGCCTCCAGCACCGTCGACATGCCCACCAGGTCGGCGCCCAGCCCCCGCAGCATGCGGATCTCGGCGGGCGTCTCGAAGTGCGGGCCGGGCAGCCCGGCGTAGACGCCCTCGGCGAGCCCGGGGTCGATCTCGCGGGCCAGTGCGCGCAGCCGCGGCGAGTACAGGTCGGTCAGGTCGGTGAACCGCGGCCCGACGAGCGGGGACCTGGCGAGCAGGTTGAGGTGGTCGCTGATCAGCACCGGCTCGCCGACCCGCATGCCCTCCCGGATGCCGCCGGCGGCGTTGGTCAGCACGATCGTGCGGCAGCCCGCGGCCGCCGCCGTGCGCACGCCGTGCACCACGGCGTCGGTGCCGTGGCCCTCGTAGAGGTGGGTGCGCCCGAGCAGCACCAGCACCCGGCTCCCGGCCACCGCGACCGAGCGGACGGTGCCGCCGTGGCCCTGCACCGACGGCGGGACGAAGCCGGGCAGGTCGGCCACGGCGACCTCGTGCGCGGGCTCGCCGATGAGGTCGGCCGCCGGGCGCCAACCGGAACCGAGGACGACGGCGACGTCGTGCGTCGCCGCGCCCGTCGCGGCGGCCAGTGCCCGCGCGGCGGCGGCCGCGGAGTCCGGGACGACCTCGGGTTCGGCGGCGGGGTTCGGGTCCGTGCTCATGGGCGGAGCGTAGGACACCCCTTCCGCCGTCGGCGTGACGCGGACCTGGTCAGCCGGTCGTGGCGACGAAGCCGGAGGAGAGCTTGTCGAACAGCTCCGCGGACCGCTCGCCCGCGGTGTCGGTCGGCACGGTCAGCGTGATGATCCAGAACTCGCCCGACGCCGTCGGCACCACCCGCCGCCAGGAGGCGCGCTCGTCGTTGGTGAAGGTCAGCTCCCGGCTGCCGTCGCCGCGGTCGGTGACCGGGGAGGGCTCGGAGTCGCGCCTGGTCAGCGCCTCCTGCTCGGTGGCGACCCGTTCGATGGCCAACTCCTCGGAGTGGTCCGGGCTGACGAACGACGCGGTCGGCGTGCCCGGCTCGCGGCCGGTCGGGTCGGCCTCCCAGCCGCGCGGCACCTGCACGGTGTAGCCGACGAGCGGGTCGTTGTGGGTGCTCATCGCGACGCCGGCGCTGGTGACGTTCAGCGTGGTCCACAACGACTGGCCGCCCACCGTCCGGGTGATGCTCCACCCCAGGAATGCGCCGATCAGCACGGCGACCGCACCCGCCGCGATCAACATCCACGTCGTCCGGGTCTCGTTCGCCCGCTGCCGCGACGACGAGCGCCGCGGCACCGGCTCGACGAGGTCGGTCGGCCGGGACGACGACGTCGCCGACACCCGCGCGAGAGCGCCCGGCAGCGGGCCGGGGTTGGGCGCCAGCGGCGGGGGCGACGACGACACCCTCGCCTGGGCGCCGGTGGGGGCGGGCGGCAGCAGCGCGGCCGCGGCCCCGGTGAACTCCGCGCGCCCGCCGTTGTAGGTGGGGGTCTCCGCGCGCGGTGCGGCCTGCCGCCGCATCTGGGTGCTGGCCTGCGCGCGCCCCGGCGACGGGCCCTGGTTCGGCAGCCCGCCGATGGCCAGCGCGGCCATCGTCGGCGCGTCCGGCGAGCCGGGGTAGACCGGGTCGTCCGGGTCGTCGATCAGCGGGCGCAGCCGGGAGCGGACCTCCTCCAGGGTGATCCGGGCGTCCGGGTCCTTGACCATCAACAGGGTGATGACGTCGGCGACCGGCCCGATGCTGCGCACGCGCGGCACGTCGCCGTCGACGACCTCGGTGATCGTGGAGACCGGGTCGCCGTGCACGTCGTAGGGCGGGCGGCCCTCGACGGCGGCGAACAGCGTCGCGCCCAGGCCCCACAGGTCGGCGGCCGGCGTGACGGCCTGGCCCGCGGCCACCTCGGGCGCGATGTAGGCCGGCGAGCCCAGCACCAGCCCGACGCTGGTCATCGGGGCGTCGGCGACGTTGCGGGCGATGCCGAAGTCGGTGAGCTTGACCCGGCCGTCGTCGGCGACCAGCACGTTGCCCGGCTTGACGTCGCGGTGGGTGATGCCGGCCCGGTGCGCGGCCCGCAGCCCGCCCGCGGTGGCGTAGCCGACGACGGCGGCCTGGGCGGGCGAGAGCGCGCCCTGCTCGCCGATCATGGTCGCCAGGTTGCGGGACTGGACGAGCTCCAGCACCACCATCGGGTCACCGTCGACCTCGACCACGTCGAACACGGTGATGATGTTGGGATGGGAGAGCCCACCCAACGCCCGCGCCTCGCGCATGATGCGCTCGCGGGCCTCCACGGCCTCGTGCGTCGGCACGCCGGCCGGGATCTTGAGCTCCTTGATCGCCACCCGGCGCTGGAGCACGTCGTCGAATCCGGACCACACCGTGCCCATGGCGCCGCTGCCGAGCAGCCCTGCCACCCGGTAGCGGCCACCGATGAGGCGCTGCTGGCCGTCCCTCAGGCTGGACACCCCCCTATTCTCACCAGCGCCCGTTCACCGAGCGTCGCCACCCCCCATGAACGCCCCCGACCGGGTGCGAGCTGGTCGCGTTCGGCGCCGCCGTACGGGGTACCCGGGACGATGGCAAGCCGGTTGGTGCGACGAGCGGCGCGGACGCCCGCTCGGCGCGAGTGGGCGGGACCGTTCGCCCCCGAGGGTCCGCCCGCCCGCAGCAGATCCGCAACCCCTCGCCGAGGAATCCGCTGTGGACCTCGATTTGGGTTGGTACACCGCCGAGCGGGTGAGCACCATTGGCCGATGCACGACGAAGCTGCGACGGCGCCGCCGTCGCCCACCGAGGTCGGTGAGGTCCGGTGACTCTGCTGGATGCGCACACCGACCTCGTGGAACCCAGCGGACCGACCGTCGCCGATCTCGGCGCCGGCAGTGGTCCGGCCTGGTTGGACGCCTGGCTGGCGGCCAACACCGGCGAGGTCGTCGCGACCCGCCGGTCACTGCACGCCAACCCGGAACTGGGTCGGCAGGAGCGCCGCACGACCGAGCTGGTGGCCGGTCGCCTGATGGCCGTCGGGCTCGAGCCGCGCACGCTCCCCTCGGGCACCGGCCTGGTGTGTGACATCGGCTACGGCGACCGCTGCGTGGCCCTGCGCGCCGACCTCGACGCGCTGCCCCTCGCCGAGGACACCGATCTGCCGTTCGCGTCCACCGTGGACGGCGTCATGCACGCCTGCGGGCACGACGCGCACACCGCCATCGTGCTCGGCGCCGGCCTCGCGCTGGCGTCAGCGCCCGCGCTGCCCGGCCGCGTCCGGCTGATCTTCCAGCCCGCCGAGGAGGTCCAGCCCGGCGGCGCGCTCGACATGGTCGCCGACGGCGCCATGGAGGGCGTGCAGCGCATCTTCGCGCTGCACTGCGACCCGCGGCTGGCCGTCGGCAAGGTCGGCACCCGGGTGGGCCCGATCACCTCGGCCTGCGACCTGCTGGAGGTCCGGCTCAAGTCGCCGGGCGGGCACACCGCCCGCCCGCACCTGACCGCCGACCTGGTCGAGGCACTCGGCCTGCTGATCACGCAGCTGCCGCTGATGCTCACCCGCCAGGTCGACCCGCGCTCGGGCACCGTGCTCGTCTGGGGCGCGGTGCAGGCGGGCGAGGCGGCCAACGCCATCCCGCAGTACGGCGTCCTGCGCGGCACCCTGCGCACCGCCGACCACGCCACCTGGGGCGAGCTGGAGGGCAAGATCCGGATGTTGGTCGAGCAGCTGCTGGCGCCCACCGGCGTCAGCTACGAGCTCGAGCACGTCCGCGGCGTCCCGCCGGTGGTCAACGAGGCCGTCAGCGCCGGGATCCTGGCCGACTCGGCCATCACCATCCTGGGCCCGGACGCGGCCACCAGCACCGAGCAGTCCAGCGGCGGCGAGGACTTCGCCTGGTACCTGGAGCACGTCCCGGGCGCCATGGCCCGGCTGGGCGTGTGGCCCGGGCACGGTCCGATGCGCGACATCCACCAGCCGACGTTCGACCTGGACGAGCGGGCGCTGCCGTTCGGCGTCCGGGTGCTGACCCAGGCCGCGCTCGCCGCCCTGACGACCCCGTAGCGGGCTCGTGAGCGGGTGTCGCGGTCAGGACCGCGACACCCACTCACGGCCCGGGAGCAGGGCCTTCCCGGCGGCCAAAGCCGCGCACAGCTCGACGGGCGCCCGCCGCAGCGGGCGGTCAGACCGACTTGCTGCTGGGGCGGGTGCGCAGCGCCGAGACGTAGTCGTCGGGGGCGCCGGCCTGCTCGGCGGCGTCGGCGATCACCCCGAGGTAGCGCGCCGACGGCAGGCCGCCCTCGTAGGCGTCCAGCACGTACACCCAGGCCAGCGCGTCGCCGTCGAGGGTGTGCACGCGCAGCCGGAGCTTCTTGTGCAGCCCCAGCTCACCACCCTCCCAGCGGTCGAGCTGGGCGGCGTCCAGGTCGGACACGTCGTAGAGGACGACGAAGACCTGGGAGCCGGGCTCCTCGACGATCGTGGAGAGCGCGCCCTCCCAGGCGTAGTCCTCCCCGCCGAAGGTCAACCGCCAGCCCATGAGCCACCCGGTGCCGGTCATCGGGGAGTGCGGAGCGCGCTCCTTCATCTGCGCGGGGTCCATGTTCGACCCGTAGGCGGCGTAGAGGGGCACCGGGACAGCGTAATGCGAGCGCCTCCGCGTACCGTGATCGGGGAAGTAGGACGGCCTGAGGAGGCGTGCGTCGGGTGGCGCGAATCGTGATCATGGGCGGTGGACCGGCCGGTTACGAGGCCGCGCTGGTGGCGGCCCAGCACGGCAGCGACGTCACCGTCGTCGAGCGCGACGGCATGGGCGGGGCCTGCGTCCTGGACGACTGCGTGCCGTCCAAGACGTTCATCTCATCGGCCGGCATCCGGGTCGACCTGCACCGGGCCCCCGAGCTCGGGCTGGTCGCCGACCGCCAGGCGGTCGCCGTCGACCTGCCGACGGTCAACCAGCGGGTCAAGGCGCTCGCCCTGGCCCAGTCCGCCGACGTGCGGGCGCGCGTGGAGCGCGAGGGCGTGCGGATCATCCGGGGCACCGCGTCGTTCGGCGGCGAGCCGCTGCCGGGCGCGGTGCACACGGTGCACGCCGAGACCGCCGACGGCGCCCACGAGGCGCTGCCCGCCGACGTCGTCCTGATCGCCACCGGCGCCACCCCGCGCGTCCTCGACGACGCCCGCCCCGACGGCGAGCGCATCCTGAACTGGCGCCAGCTCTACGACCTGCCCGAACTGCCCGAGCACCTGGTGGTGATCGGGTCCGGGGTCACCGGCGCCGAGTTCGTCTCCGCGTACGTGGAGATGGGCGCCCGGGTCACCCTGGTCTCCAGCCGCGACCGGGTGCTGCCCGGCGAGGACGCCGACGCCTCCGCCGTCCTGCAGGACGTGTTCGCCGACCGCGGCGTCGAGATCCTCGCCCAGGCCAGGGCCGACTCCGTCCACCGCGAGGGCGACGGCGTCGTGGTCACCCTCGCCGACGGCCGCACCGTCACCGGCTCGCACGCGCTGATGACGGTCGGCTCGGTGCCCAACACCGGCGACCTCGGCCTGGACAAGATCGGCGTCGAGGTCGGGCGCGGCGGCTTCATCCCGGTCGACCGCGTCTCCCGCACGAGCGTCCCCGGCGTCTACGCCGCAGGCGACTGCACCGGCGTGCTGATGCTGGCCTCGGTCGCCGCGATGCAGGGCCGCATCGCCATGTGGCACGCCCTCGGCGAAGGCGTCGCGCCGATCAAGCTCAAGACCGTCGCCGCGGCCGTGTTCACCCGCCCCGAGATCGCCACCGTCGGCATCAGCCAGAAGGCGATCGACGCCGGCGAGGTGCCCGCCCGGACGATCATGCTGCCGCTGTCCACCAACCCGCGGGCCAAGATGCAGGGCCTGCGCCGCGGCTTCGTGAAGCTGTTCTGCCGCCCGGCCACCGGTGTGGTGATCGGCGGGGTGGTGGTGGCCCCGGTGGCCAGCGAGCTGATCCTGCCGATCGCGATGGCGGTGCAGAACGGCCTCAGCGTCGCCGACCTGGCCCACACGTTCTCGGTCTACCCGTCGCTGTCGGGCTCGATCACCGAGGCCGCCCGCCAACTGATGCGCCACGGCGACCTTGACTAACCCCCTTCCGTCGAGAACGAACTTGTCGTGATCAACAGGCCCTGTTGATCACGACAACGTCGTTCTCGACGGGGTGGTTGCGCTCGTTTCGCGCCGGCGCGGGGTTCTTGGGTGCGCCGTGCGGGCCGACGCGACGGCAGGGGAGCACCTTGGGAGGGGTGTGGGCGCTGCGCGCGCCCACCGGGGCCGAGCCCGGCTCGGCTCGCCGCGCTGCACGCCGCCTCGCCGGCCGTCCTCGCAGCAGCAGCGTGGGCTCGCAGCGCCGGGCGCGTGCTCGCAACCCGCCGGCGCGCTGCGACAACCCAGCCAGCGCTGCGAGGCCACGCCAGCGCTGCGAGGCCACGCCAGCGCTGCGAGGCCACGCCAGCCCTGCGAGGCCCCACCAGCGCTGCGCGACCACCCCAACCGGCGTCCTCGCAGCACCGGGTGTGGGCTCGCAACCCGCCGGCGCGCTGCGACAACTCAGCCAGCGCTGCGACGGCCCCCGCCAGCGCTGCGCGACCACCCCAGCGCTGCGATCCCCCACCAGCGCTGCGCGACCACCCCAGCGCTGCGATCCCCCACCAGCGCTGCGCGACCACCCCAACCGGCGTCCTCGCAGCACCGGGTGTGGGCTCGCAACCCGCCGGCGCGCTGCGACAACTCAGCCAGCGCTGCGACGGCCCCCGCCAGCGCTGCG
>NZ_JAHDTH010000218.1 GCF_018531445.1 Pseudonocardia lacus | reverse complement strand
CTCCGGCGCCGGCGCCGGCCGGCTCGGGCGCCGCGTCGGGCGGACTGCTGGGCGGGCTCACCGATGTCGTCGGGGGTCTGCTCGGAGGCTGACTCTCACGGTGAGTGGCTGCGCCGGGCCTCTTCGTGGTCGAACATCGTCCGAACGGCCCTACGGATGATCGCCCGGCACCGCGTCCCGAACACGCCTTGCGATCATCGGTCGGACCCGTGACCGATCGATGACGACTGGGGGACGCGAGCTGTGGCCACCACGCCGCCGACCAGCGACCAGGACGGTCCCGACCCGGGGCCCGAGGGCCCGTACACCGCCCTCGACCGCACCGACCTCGACGACACCCACGACGACACCGCCTTCGAGAACACCGACCTCGACGACACCGAGGTCGACGGCGACGTCGTCGAGCCGGACGACCTCGGCGAGGCGCCGGAGAGCCCCGAGACCCCCATCTCGGTGGCCGACCTGCTGCGCCGGGAGGGCTACGAGCCCGACCCCGAGCTGGAGTGGGCGGCCGCGCCGCAGCACCTGGAGGCGCCGACCGAGGTCATCGCGTCGGGCCGGGGCCGGCTGCGGCGCGTCCTGGTCGGCGCCGGGAGCGCCGTGGCCGTCGCCGCGGTCGCGGCCACCGTGCTGCTGGTGGCGACGGCCGGCGACGAGGCCCCACCGGCCCCCGCCGACCCGAAGCCCGGCACCGCGGCCCCCTACCTGCAGCCGCTCCCGCCGTCGTCCACCACCGCCGTCCCGACCTCCGAGCCCGTCGACGACGAGCCGGCCCCGCCCGCGGCCGCCGTGGCCCCCGTGCTCGTGCGGGTGCCGTCGACCTCGGAACCCGTCCCGCCGCCCCCAGCCGAGCAGCCCGAGGACGAGTCGGACGAGCCCGACGACGAGTCGAGCGGGGACGCGGAACGCAGCTCGCAGAGCGACGATTCCGACGACGATTCCGACGACGATTCGCCCAGCGACTCCGACGGCGCCGCCGACCGCGACGAGAGCGACGCGCCGCCGGCGCGCCCGACCCGGCCGCCGAGGCCGCTCAACGATCTCGTGGGTGGCCTGGGCAGCGTGCTCGGCGTCAACAACCGCTAGCCGCGACGGGAGCGGGTCCCGGGACCCGCTCCCGGGTTCAGACCAGGCGCCGGTCCGACGCCCAGCGCGACAGCTCGTAGCGGTTGGACAGCTGCGTCTTGCGCAGCACGCTCGACACGTGCGTCTCGACGGTCTTCACCGAGATGAACAGCTCGCCCGCGATCTCCTTGTACGCGTAGCCGCGGGCCAGCAGCCGCAGCACGTCGCGCTCGCGGCGGGTGAGCATGTCCAGCTCCGGGTCGCCGTGCGGGGCCGCGCCGGGCCGGTCGGAGAACACGTCGAGCACGAAGCCGGCCAGCCGCGGGGAGAACACGGCGTCGCCGCCGTGCACCCGGCGCACGGCGTCGGCCAGCTCCCGCCCGGAGATCGTCTTGGTGATGTAGCCGCGGGCGCCGGCCCGGATCACCGCGATGACGTCCTCGGCGGCGTCGGACACGCTCAGCGCCAGGAAAACCACGTCGGGCAGCTCGGGCCGCAGCTTGCGCAGCACCTCGGCGCCGCCGCCGTCGGGCATGTGCACGTCGAGCAGGACGACGTCGGGCTTGAGGTGGCGGATCGCGGCGACGGCCTCGTCGACCGAGCCCGCCTCCCCGACCACCTCCACGTCCGGGACGCCGCGGTCGAGCTCGGCGCGCACCCCGGAGCGGAACAGCCCGTGGTCGTCGACCAGGAACACCCTGATCGGCCCGGCCGCCGCCGGGACCGGATCGGTCGTGTCCGTCACGTGCTCGCCTCCTCCTGCACGGGCTGCTCGGCGGCGGTCCCGCCGGCCCCGTCGATCGGCATGCTCAGGTGCACCTCGGTGCCCTCCCCCGGGGTGCTGCGCAGCCGTACCGTTCCCCCGTGCCGTTCCATTCTCGCGTGCACCGAGTCGGCCAGGCCGTGCCGGTCCGCGGAGACGGCGTCGGGGTCGAAGCCGACGCCGCGGTCGCGCACGAACACGTGCGCCTCACCCTCCTCGACCTCGACGTAGACGCTGATCTCGGCGACGCCGGAGTGCTTGGCCGCGTTGACCATCGCCTCGCGGGCGGCCAGCACGACGGCGCGCAGGTCGTCGTCGAGGGGGTGGTCGCCGACGACGACGGGCCGGACGTCGATGGCGTAGGTGTCCTCGACCTCGGCGGCCGCGGTGGTGATCGCGTCGGCCAGCCCGGCGGCCTTGCCGGGCTCGGACATGCTCGCCCGGCCGTAGCCCGTGGGGCCGTAGAGCCAGTTGCGCAGCTCGCGCTCCTGGCCGCGGGCCAGCCGCTGCACCTCGCGGGGCTGGTCGGACTGGCGCTGGATGAGCGCCAGCGTCTGCAGGACGGAGTCGTGCAGGTGGGCGGCGATCTCGGCGCGCTCGGCCTCGACGATGCGCTGGTGGCGCTCCTCGCCGAGGTCGCGCACGAGCTTGAGCCACCACGGGACGGTGATCACCGCGACGCCGACCAGCGTGGCGATGACCGCGAGCACGGCGAACTGCACCTGCCCCAACTGCAGGTTGCCGACGAGGAAGACCGTGATGCCGGCCGCGACGAACACGGCCCCGGACAGGATCCGCAGCCAGGCCTGCCGGCCCCCGGCCAGCACACCTGACCGGGCGCCCGCGGCCCAGCGGCGGCGCTGCGACTGGTCGGCCTCCTGCCAGACCACCGCGGCGCCGACCGCCGTGACGCCCAGCGGGCCGGCGATCCAGCTCACCACGGAGTTGTCCAGCGCGGCGCCGGCCAGACCGACGGCGGCGGCCAGCGCCAACAGCCCCAGCGCCTGCTGGCGCTCGTTGCGCCCCATCACGCGCCCGGTCTCCGCGGGCTCCTGCCGGACGAAGATCCACAGCAGCGCGTAGGCGATCAGCCCGGTGGCGTTGAGCAGCAGCAGCGCGACCAGCACGGCGCGCACCCACAGCACGTTGACGCCGAGGTGGTCGGCCACTCCGCCGGCGACACCGGCGATGAACCGGCCGTTGCGCCTGCGCAGCAGCGGGCGCCGCTCCACCGGGTGCTTCGCGGTGGCGGGCGGTCCGGCCGCGGTCGAAGGTCCTGCTGTCACGCTCCCATGGTCACACGCGGGGGAAGGGGGAACATCGGGGAAGCTTCCGGGGATCCTCCGGGGCATCCCCCATGCCCCGGGGCGGTCTCCTCCAGCAGGCTGGACGCCAGGAGGTGACCGGCGTGCGAAACATCGACCAATCCGACGTGCAGGCCACGTTGCGCGACATGTGGGAGACCCGACCGGCGAGGCGGGCCGACGACCGGAAGGTGGCGGGCGTGGCGGCGGCGATCGCGCGCCGATACGACCTCGACCCGACGCTCGTGCGGATCGGGTTCGTGGTGGCGGCGTTCTCCGGGATCGGGGCGGCGCTCTACATCGCCGGCTGGATCGCGCTGCCGTCCGCCCAGGACCAGGTGGACGGGCGGTCGCGGGGGCGGCAGGGGCTGGCCATCGTGGGGCTGATCGTGGCCGCCCTGGTCACCGTCAACTGGTGGGACGACGGACCGAGCATCGCCCCGCTGCTGGTCGGTCTGGGCGCGGTGGGGCTGCTGTTCCTGCTGCACCGCAGCCGCGCCGAGCAGGTCGGCGGCGTCCGGGCGGACACCGCGATGACCGCAGCCGACGCCCCGACCACCGCGACCGGCACCGGCCCGTCGCTGGTCAAGGAGGGTGTCCCGACGGCGGACGGGGCCGTCGGCTCGCCCGTGCCTGGCCCGCCGAGCTGGGACCCGCTGGGTGCGGCCCCGTTCGCCTGGGACCTGCCCGAGCCCGGCCCGCCGCCCGCGCCGGCGCCGCCGCCGCGCAAGCTGCCGGTCACCCCGGTGACCCTGGGCGTCGCGCTGCTGGCCGCCGCGGTGACCTCGTTCGTGATGCTGCTGGCCGGTGGGTTCACCACCGCCAACATGCCGGTGATGCTGGGCGTGCTGCTCGCCGTCGTGGGCAGCGGGCTGGTGGTCGGCTCGTTCCTGCGCGCCGGCCGCGGGCTGATCCCGATCGCGCTGCTGCTCAGTGCGCTGACCTGGGGCACCCTGACGGTGCCGCCGGGCACGTGGGAGAGCGACAACTTCGGCGACCTCGACATCGCGCCGGCCTCGGTGGCCGCGATCCAGCCGGAGTACTCGCGCTCGGCGGGTTCCATCGAACTCGACCTGACCGACGTGGACTTCGCCCTCCCGCAGGGCGGCACCGGCCCGACCGTGCGCACGCAGATCTCCGCGGGCCTCGGCGACATCACGGTGCGGGTCCCCGAGGACGTGGACGTGACCGTCAACGCCGAGACCGGCGTCGGCGACGTGGTCGTCTTCGACCAGTCGCACAGCGGTCCGAACGCGTCCTTCCGGGGCCTGGTGGACCTCGGCGAGGACGGCGTCCGCTCCGGGCGGCCGCTGGTGCTGGACATCGAGATGGGCGCGGGCAGCGTGGAGGTGCAGCGTGACTAGGTACGACGGCTCGACGGAGGGCAGCGTCAAGGAGCGGATCGCCACCGAGGTGACGCGGTCGCGGCGGCGCGGGGTGGACGTGTTCACCCTGCTGGTCGGGGTGCTGGCGCTGGCGATGTCGGTCTCGGCCTTCGTCGGCCAGATCGTCTTCTCCTGGCCCGGTTTCGACCCGCGCTGGCTGCTCGCCGGCGGCGCCGCCCTGCTCGGGGTGCTGCTGCTGACCAGCAGTCTGCGCCGCAACCGCCGGCGCTAGCCGAACCGACCCCGTCGACCGGGGAAGCCACGATGTCGCCCTCCGCGGGCGGCATCGTGGCTTTCCGGCGTCCGGGGCCGGGCGCGGTGGCGCCTCACTCCCACTCGATGGTGCCCGGCGGCTTGCTCGTCACGTCCAGGACGACCCGGTTGACCTCGGCGACCTCGTTGGTGATGCGGGTGGAGACGCGCTCGAGGAGTTCGTAGGGCAGCCGGGACCAGTCGGCGGTCATGGCGTCCTCGCTGGACACCGGCCGCAGCACGATCGGGTGGCCGTAGGTGCGCCCGTCGCCCTGGACGCCGACGCTGCGCACGTCGGCCAGCAGCACCACCGGGCACTGCCAGATCGTCGCGTCCAGGCCGGCGACGGTGAGCTCCTCGCGGGCGATCGCGTCGGCGGCGCGCAGGGTCTCCAGCCGGTCGGCGGTGACCTCGCCGATGATCCGGATGCCGAGCCCCGGGCCGGGGAAGGGCTGCCGGTTGACGATCGCCGGGGGCAGCCCCAGTTCGGCGCCGACCTTGCGCACCTCGTCCTTGAACAGCGCGCGCAGCGGCTCGACCAGGCTGAACTCCAGGTCGTCCGGCAGGCCGCCGACGTTGTGGTGGCTCTTGATGGTGGCCGTGCCCGACCCGCCGCCGGACTCGACGACGTCCGGGTAGAGCGTGCCCTGCACGAGGAAGCCCACATGTTCCTCGGCGGCGACCTCCCCGGTCGCGGCCTCGAAGACCCGGATGAACTCCCGACCGATGATCTTGCGCTTCTGCTCCGGGTCGGTGACCCCGGCCAGCGCGCCGAGGAAGCGGTCGGCGGCGTCGACGGTGTGCAGGTTGGCGCCCGTGGCGGCGACGAAGTCGCGCTCCACCTGTCGGCGCTCCCCAGCCCTCAGCAGCCCGTGGTCGACGAAGACGCAGGTGAGCCGGTCGCCGATGGCCCGCTGGACGAGCGCCGCGGCGACCGCGGAGTCGACCCCGCCGGAGAGCCCGCAGATCGCCCGCCCGTCGCCCACCTGGGCGCGGACCGCGGCGATCGTCTCGTCGATGATCGACGACGTGGTCCAGCCGGGGGCGATCCCGGCGACCTCGTGCAGGAACCGCGCCAGCACGTCCTGGCCGTGCGGGGAGTGCCCCACCTCCGGGTGGTACTGCACGCCGGCCAGCCGCCGCTCCACGTCCTCGAACGCGGCCACCTTCGCCCGCTCCGAGGACGCGGTCACGGTGAACCCCTCCGGCGCCCGCACCACCGAGTCGCCGTGGCTCATCCACACCGGGTGCCGCGCCGGCAGCCCCCCGTGCAGCGCCCCCGGCTCGGTGACGGTCAGCTCGGTGCGCCCGTACTCGCGGGTGCCGTCCGGCGCGACCTCGCCGCCCAGCGCCCTGGCCATCGCCTGGAAGCCGTAGCAGAGCCCGAGCACCGGGATCCCGGAGGTGAACAGGTCGGGATCGACGCTGGGCGCCCCCGGCTCGTACACGCTCGACGGTCCGCCGGACAGGATCAGCGCCGCCGGCTTGCGGGCCACGATCTCCTCGACCGGGGTGTCGCCCGGGACGATCTCGGAGTAGACGTGCGCCTCGCGCACCCGGCGGGCGATCAGCTGGGCGTACTGGGCACCGTAGTCGACCACAAGCACTGTCGGAGGCTGCACGCGACCAGGGTAGTTGGCGGCCGGCACCCGGGAGCGGCGACCGGACCGACGGCACCCATCCCCCGGCGCACGCCAGTCAGCCACTTCGCAGGGTCTCCGTGGTCTTCGCAGGTGCTACGGCGCCTGCGAAGACCTCACCGCCCCTGCGAAGACGTCCCCACCCCGCCATCGCGGATCGGCGGGCGGTCAGGCGCGGACGGTGAGCCCCACCCGCTGGAACTCCTTGAGGTCGGAGTACCCCGTCTTGGCCAGCGCCCGCCGCAGCGCCCCGAACAGGTTCACCCGGTCGCCACCCGTCGCCGGCCCGAACAGCACCTGCTCCAGGTCGCACTTGCCGGGCGCGCCGAGCGGGCCCGCGACGCCCGAGCGCGGCAGGGAGGGGTGGGCGGCGGCGGAGGTCCAGTAGTAGCCGCGGCCGGGGGCGTCGGAGGCCGCCGCCAACTGCTCGCCCAGCATGACGGCGTCGGCGCCGCAGGCGATGGCCTTGGCCATGTCGCCCGAGCCCGCCATGCCGCCGTCGGCGATGACGTGCACGTACCGGCCGCCGGTCTCGTCGAGGTAGTCGCGGCGGGCGGCCGCGGCGTCGACGACGGCGGTGGCCATCGGGACGCCGATGCCCAGGACCTCGTCGGTGGTGGTGGCGGCGGACTCGCCGTAGCCGACGATCACGCCGGCGGCGCCGGTGCGCATCAGGTGCATGGCGGTGCGGTAGTCGCCGACGCCGCCGGCGACGACGGGGACGTCGAGCGAGGAGATGAACTCCTTGAGGTTGAGCGGCTCCCCGCCGGAGACGTGCTCGGCGGAGATGATCGTGCCCTGGACGACGAGCACCTCGACGCCCGCGGCGAGCAGGGCCGGGGTCAGCTCGCGGGCCCGCTGCGGGCTCACCCGGGCCGCCACCGTGACGCCGGCCTCGCGGACGGTGCCCAGTGCCTCGGCCAGCAGCGAGGACTGGATCGGGGCCGCGTGCAGCTCCTGCAGCAGCCGCACCGCCTCGGCCGGGCCGCCGTCGGCGACGGCGTCGACGACGCGGCCGAGCTCGCGGTCGGGGTCGGCGTGGCGGGCCCACAGGCCCTCGGCGTTGAGCACCGCGAGACCGCCGAGGCGCCCGATCCGGACCGCGGTCGCCGGGGAGACGACCGCGTCGGTCGGGTGGGTCACCAGTGGGATGCCGAACGGGTAGGCGTCGAGCTGCCAGGAGGTGGAGACCTCCTGGGAGCTGCGGGTCCGGCGGGAGGGCACGATCTCGACCTGGGACAGGTCGTAGCTGCGACGGGCCTCCCGGCCCATCCCGATCTCGACGACGTCACGCACGTCTGAGCAGCCTAGGGCCCTTCCTACCGGGCCGCGTAGTTGGGCGACTCGACCGTCATGGTGATGTCGTGCGGGTGGCTCTCCTTGAGCCCGGCGGCGGTGATCCGCACCAGCTGCGCCTGCTGCAGCTGCGGGACCGTCTCGGCGCCCGCGTAGCCCATCCCGGAGCGCAGCCCGCCCACCAACTGGTGCACGACCTGGGCCAGCGGGCCGCGGAACGGGATGCGCCCCTCGATGCCCTCGGGGACCAGCTTGTCCTCGCTGAGCACGTCGTCCTGGGCGTAGCGGTCGCGCGAGTAGGAGCGGTTGTTCTCCCGGGAGCGCATCGCGCCCAGCGACCCCATGCCGCGGTAGGTCTTGAACTGGTTGGCGCCCACCAGGATCAGCTCGCCGGGCGACTCCGCGGTGCCGGCCAGCAGGCTGCCCAGCATCACCGAGGACGCCCCGGCCGCGATGGCCTTGGAGATGTCGCCGGAGTACTGGATGCCGCCGTCGCCGATGACCGGCACGCCGGCCGCCGCGCACGCCTGCGCGGCCTCGTAGATGGCGGTGATCTGCGGCGCGCCCACGCCCGCGACGACGCGGGTGGTGCAGATCGAGCCCGGCCCCACCCCGACCTTGACGGCGTCGGCCCCGGCCTCGACGAGCGCCTGCGCGCCGGCGCGGGTGGCCACGTTGCCGCCGACGACGTCGACGTCGTGGCCGACCTCGGCCTGCAGCTTGGCGACGGTCTCCAGGACGCGCCGGGAGTGGCCGTGCGCGGTGTCGACCATCAGCACGTCGACGCCCGCCTCGACCAGCGTCATCGCCCTGGCGTAGGCCTCGTCGCCGACGCCGACGGCCGCCGCGACGACCAGCCGGCCGTCGGGGTCCTTGGTGGCCAGCGGGTACTTCTCGGTCTTGTTGAAGTCCTTGATGGTGATCAGGCCGCGCAGGATGCCGTCGCCGTCGATGACGGGCAGCTTCTCCAGCTTGTGCCGGCGCAGCAGGCCGAGCGCGGCCTCCGCGGAGACCCCGACGCGGGCGGTGACCAGCGGGGCAGGGGTCATCACCTCGCTGACCGGGCGGCTGTGGTCCATCTCGAACCGCATGTCGCGGTTGGTGATGATGCCGACCAGCCGGCCGTCGGCGGCGGTGACCGGGACGCCGGAGATCCGGTACTTGCCGCACAGCGCGTCGACCTGGGCCAGCGTGTCGTCCGGGGAGCAGGTGACCGGGTCGGTGACCATGCCGGCCTCCGACCGCTTCACCACCTCGACCTGGGCGGCCTGCTCGGCGGGCGACAGGTTGCGGTGCAGCACGCCGAGTCCACCCGCGCGGGCCATCGCGATGGCCATCCGGGACTCGGTGACGGTGTCCATCGGGGACGACACCAGCGGCACCTTGATCCGCACGTTGCGGGTGACCTGGGTGCTCGTGTCGACCGCGCTGGGCACGACGTCGGACTCCGCGGGCAGCAGGAGCACGTCGTCGAAGGTCAGGCCGAGCATCGCGAACTTCGGCGGGAGTCCGGCGGTCTCGTTCGTCATGGGGGGCTCACACATCCTCGACCGCGGGCTTCGATGGACCTTCATCGTATCCGCGCGGCCGGCCGTCGAGCCCGCGACGGGCCCGTCGTGCGCCGAACGCCCGGGGGCCGGCGGTCGCCCGCGCGGACGCGTTCGGCGACGTTCGCGACCGCGGGGCGAGCGGGGGGAGTACTGTCGTCAACGTGCCACCAGACTCGCTCCCACCGGACCCGTTCGCCGGGGATCCGCAGGACCCGGCGCTGTCGCTGGACGGCATGGAGCCCGAGGAACAGGACACCCTGAGCGACGACGAGCGCGACGAGGTCGTCGCCGATCTCGCCGACCTGGCCGTCTACCAGGCCCTGCTGGAGGTCCGCGGCGTCCGCGGCATCGTCGTCGACTGCGGCGACTGCGGCGAGCAGCACTTCCACGAGTGGAGCCTGCTGCGGGCCAGCCTCCAGCAACTGCTCGACGAGGGCCAGATGCGCCCGCACGAGCCCGCCTTCGACCCCGACCCGGCCAGCTACGTCAGCTGGGAGTACTGCCGCGGCTACGCGGACGCGGTGCTCTCCGACGCCTGAGCCGGACCCGAACCCACGAGAAGGCCCCGCCGGTCGCGACCGGCGGGGCCTTCTCGTCGTTCTCTCGTCGCTGCGGGGACCGCCCTCACGACGTGGGCGGCACCGTGCCCTGGGCCGTGCCCGTGCTGGTGCCCGTGCTGGTGCCCGACGACTGGGCGGGCGCCTGGCCCTCGGTGATGCCGGGGTTGGTGGTGGTCGGCTCCGGGTGCGGCGACGTGGTGCCCGGCAGGACGTCGTCGCCCGGCGGGAGCGGCACCGTGTCCTCCTCGTCGGTCGGGCTGGGCTCGACCGACGTCTCCGGGGCGGACTCGCGCGGGACCGTGCCGGACGGCGTGCCCTCGTCGGTCTCGTCCTGCGCCGCACCACCGCCGGTGCCGGGGCTCCTGCGGGGGTCGTTCGACGTCGAACCGGGCACAATCTTCGCCGGGCCGCCGTCGCTCGGGACGAACGCCGGCAGCGGCTGCGCCGGGTCGGTCGGGTCGAGCACCCCGGGCGGCACCGGCCGGCTGGGCTGCGTGCTCAGCGGGGCGGTCAGGTCGGCGATCTCACCCGGCGGTGTCTCGGCCGCCTTGGCGAGCAGGAAGTCCTGCACGTCGGCCAGCTCGACCTGCCCCTCCTCCGGGCGGATCGCCCCGAGGTCGGCCTGGGCCAGCTGCAGCTCGCCGGCCGCCTCGTCGGGCCTGCCCTCGACCAGGGCCTGCTTGGCCCGGTCGATGTGGTCCTGGACCCGGTCGGCGGCCTCCACGGAGGCGGCCCGCTCGGAGAACAAGACCTTCGAGATGGGCCACAGGACGTCGTCGGGCTGCGCCGAGGCGGACCCGATGGACACCCCGCCCATCGTGATGACCAGGAACGCCGCGGCGGCGGCCACCGGGGCGAGGTGGCGGGCGCGGGCCGACCGGCGGCGCGCAAGCGAGGAACCCGAGTCGCGGGCGGCGGCGATGGCGGCGACGGCGGTGTCCACGTCGAGCAGCTCGGGCACCGGCTCGGCGTCGACCTCGGCCCGCCAGGCGGCCAGGATGGCCGCGACCCTGTCCTCGGAGCCGTAACCCACCGGGGTCGAGGTGACCACGGGCAGGCCGGAGGACAGCGCGTTGATCAGTTCGTCGTCGGCCTGGACGGCGACCAGGTCGACCGGTTCGTGCACGTCGGTGTCGACCAGGTCCTGGTCGTGCAGAGGTACCGCACGGGTCCGCACGTCATCGCGGTGGACGCCATTGGCACGTCGGGGCTCGTGCCGGTTGTCACGCATGTTGTCAGACCACCTCCTCGGGCATCGACCTGCGGAGCCGTGCCAGCGCCCGGTGCTGGGCGACGCGCACCGCTCCCGGGGTCGAACCCACCGCGTCCGCCGTCTCCTCGGCGGACAGGCCGACCACCACGCGAAGCACCAGGATCTCTCGTTGTTTCTCGGGGAGCGTGTCGAGCAGCTGACCCAGCTCGTCGGAGAGCTCGACGCGCAACGCGCGCTGTTCGGGCCCGTCCGCGGCCTCGGCCGCATCGGGGAGATCCGCAACCGGCTCGGCGCGGTTGCGGGTCGCCGACCTGTGCGCGTCGATCACCTTGTGGGAGGCGATCCCGTAGACGAACGCCAGGAACGGCCGGCCCTGCACCCGGTAGCCGGGCAGGGCCGTCAGAACCGCCAAGCACACCTCCTGCGCGACGTCGTCGGCCGAGACCGAGGACCTGTCCAGCCGGCCGAGCCGGGCGCGGCAGTAGCGCACGACCAGCGGCCGGATGATTGACAACACGCTCTCGACCGCTCCGCGGTCTCCCCGCATCGCGAGGGCCACCAGCTCGTCGGGAACGTCCTTCGTGTCACTCATCGCGGTCCGTCGACACGACGTTACGCAACATGTTCGTCATCATCCGTTCGTGAGGTCGCTCACGGTCAGTGCCCGACCGTGTCCTCATTGCGGACCACGGTAGCGAAAACCTCCGGGCGGGCCGGCAGCGCCTGCGCCCTTCGCCGGGTATGACGCGAACCACCGGGACAACGTTGCGGAGTCAACGGAACACTCACCCGGCCGGCCCTACGCGGGGGCGCCGATCGTGGCCGATGCCGATCGCGACCGGTGCGGGAGGGGCCGCTCACGACGGCGCCCCGTGACCCCCGGCGGAGAGCGGGAACCACGGGGCGCACGGGGAACCCGCTCCGGTCAGGACACCAGTCCGCGGCGGAAGCCGTGGGCCACGGCCTGGGCGCGGTCGCGCACCCCGAGCTTGCGGAACAGCCGCCGGGCGTGCGTCTTCACCGTGTCCTCCGACAGGTACAGCTCGCGGCCGATCTGGCCGTTGCTCTTGCCCTGGCTCATCCCCCGCAGCACCTGCAGCTCGCGCTCGGTCAGCTGGACGCCGGGGTCGGTCGGGGTGCGGGGGGTGGGGACGGCGGTGCTGGCGAGGGTGTGGGCCAGCGCGGCGACGAGCTCCGGGCGCGAGGCGTCCCAGCGCAGGTAGCCGCGGGCACCGCCGGCGATGGCCGCGGCGATGCTGCCGGCGTCGTCGGGGGCGCCGAAGACGATGACGTTGGCCTGCGGGTGGGCCGCCACGAGGCGGCGGGTGGCCTCGACACCGGTGGGCACCGCGCGCTGGGTGCCGACGAGCACGACGTCCACCGGCTGGCGGGAGAAGCGGGCCAGCAACTCGTCGCCGTGGGCTACGCAGTCGATCCGGTGCACGCCGGGCACCGCGGACATCACGCGGGTCAGCCCCTCGCGGACGCTGCGACGATCGTCGCAAATAAGTACCGTCGTCACGACGATTCCTTCCTGCAGCTTCCTGCAGCCGGGTGATGTGTCACCCCCCGCATCGGCGGGCGACCGGCCTACCTTGACACGATCAGGGTGCTTTTGTGGCCTCCATTCGGGAGTCTTGCGCCCAGTGGCTCAGTTCAAGTGGGTTAGCTGCCTCCGAATGGAGTAACTACACTACCGGCAGCGGCGATGGAAGCCACGGCGACTCCCTCACGAGCCGCCGTCCCACGGGGTCTGCTCTCGCCACGATGACACTCAGCGTTGCCCTCGCGGAGTGTCGTCGGCGTGTCGCGCCGCTCGTCGTGTCGCTCGACGATTGCCGCACCGTTGCTCGACGCCACTCGTTTGCGAGTGGCTCCTGGGCCAACAGGTCTGCTGCGGCGAGGTCCGCGGGCCACGCGAGCGGCAGAAGACCCGATTTCCGGGCCTTCGAGGCCATCTCGTCGAGTTCGACGACGGCCGTGCGGGCCACTCGGGGTGATCGGCTATGGGCCGAACGAGCTACGGCGAGGACGATGCGCGACTTCACCTCGTGGCGCCACGATCCGGCCGTCCGGGACGCGGCCACCGCTCGTTCGGCGGGTTCCACGGCCTCGGCCGGAACGCCGCGCAGCAGCGCCAGCTCGGCCCGCACCCATCCCGCCCGCACTCCCGGGCGCCAGGACGGGTGACCGCGCCCCACCTCCTCGGCGACGTCGAGCAACCGGGCCGCGCCGCGGACGTCGCCGGTTCCCAGCGCGTCGGCGGCCAGCCCGACCAGCGCATCCGTGCGCGCCGCCCGTGCATCGGCACCGTCCACGTCCGGCTCGGAGCCGCCCTCCCGCAGCGCCGTCGAGGCCAGCCGCAGGCCCAGCGCGTCCAGCGGCCGGGCGGCCGCGTGCCCGCCGAGCTGGCGGCGGTGCGAGGCCAGGGTGACCGCCGCGTGGGCCGCCGTCGCGGGCGGGACGCGCCGGTCGGCGAGCAGACCGGTGAGCACCGCGGCGGCCGCCGCGTACCACCCCTGGCCACCGAGGGTGACCGCGAAGATCCACCTATCGTGTGCCGACGGCTCCACGGGCAGGCGCGCCCGCGCACCCGGATCCGGCCCGAACGCCGCGCTCAGATCGAGACCGCGCCGCTGATCTCGGCGCAGGCCGAGGCGAGCGAGGCCAGCACCGGGACCCGCGGCGGCAGCTCCTGGCCGGCCCAGCCGGGGCCGCCGACGAAGGTGCGGAAGCGGGGCCGCGTCCGCGGCAGCGCCCGCAGCACCCCGACATCGGCCGTCTGGGCGACCTGCGCCCAGAGGAACACCGCGGCGGGTGCCGTCCGACGCACCGCGGCCACGAGCGCGGCCACCGGCAGGTCGGCGCCCAGCGGCCGGCACGCGACACCCCGTTCGGCCAGCGCCGCGGCCAGCGCGACCGCGGGCAGCACGTGCTGCTCCCCCGGCATCGCGGCCAGCAGCACCGGCGGCGTCGCGGCCGGCGACTCCGGCACG
>NZ_JAHDTH010000217.1 GCF_018531445.1 Pseudonocardia lacus | reverse complement strand
GCTGGGCGCCTTCCGACCGGGCTGCGGCCACGACGCGGCGGGCGCCCGCGGCACGGGCCAGCTGCACGGCGGCCTGCCCGACGACGCCGCCCGCGCCCAGCACGACCACCTGCTCGCCGGTGGTGAGCCCGCCGCGCCAGGTCAGTGCCATGTGCGCGGCGACGGCGGACAGTCCGAGCGCCGCCATCTCCACCGGGTCGACGCCGGGGGGCAGGCGCACCAGGTCGGCCTCCCGGACGGCGGCGACCGCGCGCATGCTGCCGTCGCCGGGCTTCATGCCGGCGTCGGTCGGGAACCACACCGCCCGGCCGTCGTGCTCGCCGACGCCCTGCACGCCCGGGACGTACGGCGTGGCCGGGACGCCGAAGTAGGACGTCCCGGACGCGCACAGCAGGTCGAGCGGGGTGATCGGGGCGGCCGTCACCGCGACGAGGACCTCGTGCGCCTCGGGCGTCGGCATCGCGCGGTCGGCCACCACGGGCGGCTCGCCCGGCGTGCGGATCTCCGCCGCGCGGATGCTCACCGCGGCTGCAGCACGAAGTCGTAGCGGGCCTCGAGCCAGCGCTCGTCGGACTTGCCGCCGTCGGGGGTCGGGCCCGGCTCGCGCTCGACGAACTCGACGACCAACTCCTGCTTGGTGCCGAACACGACGTCGCTGTCCAGGTACTGCGCGCCGGCCTGGAACAGGTGGGTGATCAGCGGCTGGAAGCCCGGCACGTTGATCAGGAAGTGGATGTGCGCGGGCCGGTAGTGGCTGATGTCGGTCTGCTTCATCAGCGCGCCGACCGGGCCGTCCATCGGGATGGAGTAGCCCAGTGGGGCGATGGTGCGCATGCAGTACGTGCCGTCCTCGCGGGTGGTGTACTTCGCGCGCAGGCGGGCCTCGTCGATGTCGGGGATCTGCGCCTCGTAGGCGCCGTCGGTGTCGGCCTGCCAGACGTCGAGCACGGCGCCGGGCACGGGGGTGCCGTCCAGGGAGCGCACCGTGCCGGTGACGTAGAGCGGGGTGCCGGGCAGGTCCTCGGACATGTCCTCGCCGTAGCCCAGCTCGGGGGAGCCCTCGATGTGGAACGGCCCGAGCACGGTCGCCGGGGTGGCGCCCTCGCTGAAGCGGTGGTTCATCTGCACGACCAGCATGCTCAGCCCGAGCACGTCGGAGGTCAGGATGAACTCCTCGCGCTTCTCGTCGCTGATCTGCCCGGTCGCGTTCAGCCACTGGATCGCGGCCATCCACTCGGCCTCGGTGAGCCGGACCTCGCGGGCGAAGTCGTGCAGGTGGCGGACGAGCGCGGTCATCAGCTCGCGGGTGCGCGGGTCGTGCGCGGTCGCCCAGCGCGCCTCGGCGAGCCCGGTGATGTTCTCCTCGGTGGCGAGCTGCATGCCAGTGTCCATCGTGGCTGTCCTTCAGGTCGGCTGGTACGGGTCGGGGTCGACGGACCGGTTGTTGAGGTCCACCGACAGGAAGATGTCGTTGGCAACCGGGTGGCGCAGCTCCTCGGCGAGCTGCCCGATCAACCCGGCGGTGCGGGCCAGCAGCGCGAACCCGCGCAGCAGTTCCAGCGGCAGCCCGAGGTCGGCCAGCGCCGCGCCGCATACCCCGGCGCCGTTGAGCGGCAGGGTACGACCGAGCACCTGGTGGTGCACGCGGCCGATGGCCTCGAACAGCCGCAGGTGCGGGCCGAAGAGATCTTCCTCCCGGGCGATCGCCATCAGCCGGGGGGTCCGCGGGTCGCCCTGCTTGTGGACGTGGTGGCCCAGCCCCGGGACGAACCGCTTCGCGGCGCGCTGCGCCTTGACGGTCTCCAGTGCGAGGGCGTCCCAGCCGGCGTCGTCGGTGGGCGGCTCGCCCCCGTCCGCCCGGACGGAGCCCAGGACGTCGTGCAGGAACCGGCCGCAGTCCTCGGTGACGCCGAGGAACCGGGAGCCGCCGCCGAGCAGGCCCGCGGCCAGCGCGCCCTGGATGGAGTCGGGCGCCGACAGGTAGGTGAGCCGGCTGACGATCGCGGTCGGGGTGAAGCCGTGGTCGGCCAGCGCGGCCAGCACGGCCTCGAACACCCGCGTCTCGCCGGGCGTCGGGCGGCGCTGGGTGGCCAGCCAGAACGACAGCTCGCCGAACCCGACGGTGCCCATCACGTCCTCGGCGAGGTCCTGGCCGAGCAGCGTGATCTTCTCCAGGCTGGACGCGCCGAGCGCCGTCGCGTACTCGGGCTCCTCGCTCATGCGTCACCGCTCAGCCACTTGCGCAGCTCGGCGCCGTGCTCGTCCAGCTGGGGCGGGGGCAGCTCGTAGCTGACCGGGGTCGCGGAGAAGCGGATGGGGTTGCGGGTGGTCGGCATGGCCCGGTCGCCTTCGCCGACCTCGACGATCGGGTCGAGCTCGAAGCGCTCGGCCATGGCGAAGCCGCCGTCGATGGTGTTGATCGGCCCGCTGGGCACGCCGGCGTCGACCAGCAGCTCGAACCACTCCACCGCGCCGCGCTTGACCAGCTGCTCGGTCAGGACGGGGCGCAGCTCGTCGCGGTTGACGGTGCGGTCGGCGTTGCGCACGAACCGCGGGTCGTCGGCGACGTCGGGGATGCCCAGCACCTCGCACAGCTTGCGGAACTGCCGGTCGTTGGCCGCGGCGATGATGATGTCGTTGTCCGCGGTGGGCATCGGCTCGTAGGGGAAGACGCTGGGGTGGGCGTTGCCCATCCGGTAGGGCACCACGCCGCCGGCCGCCCACGCCGAGCTGTGGTTGACCAGCCCGGACAGCGCCGACGACAGCAGGTTGATCTCGACCTGCTGGCCCTCGCCGGTGGCGTCGCGGTGGCGCAGCGCGGCCAGGATGCCGATCACCGCGTGGTTGCCGGCGTTCACGTCGAACACCGAGATCCCGGCCCGGTACGGGGGGCCGTCCGGGTCGCCGGTCAGGCTCATCAGCCCGGAGATGGCTTGCACCATGAGGTCGTAGCCGGGCACCTTGGCGCCGGCGCCGGAGCCGAACCCGCTGATGGAGGCGTAGACGACGCCGGGGTTGGTCGCCCGGACCGAGGCGAAGTCCAGGCCGAACCGGGCCATCCCGCCCGGCTTCAGGTTCTCGATCACCACGTCGGCCCGGGAAGCTAGCTCCCTGGCGAGCCCGAGGTCGGTCTCGTCGCGCAGGTCGAGCACGATCGACCGCTTGCCGCGGTTGATCCCCAGGTAGTACGTGGACACGCCGTCGCGGACGGGCGGGGTCCAGGTGCGGGTGTCGTCGCCCGTCGGCGGGCCCTCCACCTTGATCACCTGCGCGCCCATGTCGGCGAGCAGCATCGTGGCGTACGGTCCGGCCAGGACCCGCGAGAAGTCGGCCACCAGCAGGCCCGACAGCGGTCCCTGCGGCGGTGGCCCTGGGGTCGTCGCGGCCTCGTCGGTCATCGACCACGCCTCCTCGTCCGTTGTGCGGACAACTGTCCGCTCCACCGATTCTGCGCACCCGACGGGGTGGCGTCAACGCTCACGAGGCCGTGGTCCGGGTGACGTGCGGAACGGTCTCCAGGCGGGCGAAGTCGGCGCTGATCTCGCCGGCGGCGTGCAGCAGCAGCGGCAGGTGGTGGTCGAGCAGGTGCTCGACCGAGGTCTCGGCGGCGTGCGTGTTGACGTTCAGCGCGGCGATCACCCGGCCGTTCCCGTCGCGCAGCGGCGCGGCCACCGACCGGATGCCCAGGGTGAGCTGCTCGTCGGTGAGTGCCCACCCGCGGGCGCGGACCTCGCGCAGCTCGGTGTCGCGCTCGGTGCGCTCGGGCTGCCAGCGCGGGACCAGGCCCGACCGGGTCGGCTCGGACAGCACCGCGTCGACCTGCTCGGGCGTCAGCGCGGCGAGCAGCACCTTGCCCAGGGAGGTCTGCAGGGCGGGGAAGCGGGTGCCGATCTGCACCGCCAGCGCCACGATCTTGGGTACCGCGACGCGGGCCACGTAGACGATGTCGGGGCCGTCGAGCTGGGCGATCGAGCACGACTCGTGCGTGCGCGCGGACAGCTTCTCCATGTGCGGGCGGGCCACGTCCCACAGGCCCATCGACCGGACGTAGGCCACGCCCAGCTCCAGCACGCGGGGGGTGAGCGCGAACGTGCTGCCGTCGGTGCGGACGTAGCCCAGCTCCTGCAGGGTGAGCAGGATGCGCCGGGCCGTCGGGCGGGCCAGCCCCGCCGCGGTGGCGACCTCGGTCAGCGACATGGTCGGCCGGTTGGCGGAGAACGCGGTGATCACGTCCAGTCCGCGCGCCAGCGCCTCGATGAAATCCGGTCCGGTCCCTGCCCGCGGCATCCACCCACCACCTTCCGCCGGTGTCGCAGGGTAGCGCCCCGTCCGGCCACCGGACAGGATCGCGCGAAACCTTCCACCACGCCGCCCACCGGAGCATTGACAGGTCAACTACCCGGGGTGGAGAGTGGCCCGCGACCCCGGCTGACCGTTGAGCGGACACCAGTCCGCTGACCGACGTGTGTCGCGAAGGAGCGGACGCGATGACCGACCACGGTTCCCGAACCCCTGTCGTCCTGCGCGGCGGGACGGTGCTCACCCAGGACGACGCCGCGACGGTGCTGCAGAGCGCCGACGTGCTCGTCGTCGACGACCGGATCTCCGCGGTCGGGCCGGCGCTGGAGGTGCCGGAAGGCACGGTCGAGATCGACGCGACCGGCGGCATCGTGATGCCGGGCATGATCGACACCCACCGGCACATGTGGCAGACCGCGATGCGCGGCTACGGCGCCGACTGGACGCTCACCCAGTACTTCGTCTGGTACTACCTCGAGTCCGGCAAGCACTTCCGGCCGGAGGACGTGCACGCCGGCAACCTGCTGGCCGCCGCGGAGGCCATCGACGCCGGCGTCACGACCTGCGTCGATTGGTCGCACGGCCTGCAGACGGTCGACCACGCCGACGCCGCCGTGGACGCGCTGCAGGCCGTGCCCGGCCGGTTCGTGCTGGCCTACGGCAACATCCAGCAGCCCCCGGCCGAGTGGTCGGGCTCGCCGCAGTTCCGCGACTTCGTCAACCGGCGGATCACCGGCACCGGGTCGAACTCGGACATGCTCGGCTTCCAGATGGCGTTCGACGTCACCGGCGACCCGACCTTCCCGGAGAAGGGCGCCTTCGAGGTGGCCCGCGAGCTGGGCGTCCCGGTCACCACGCACGCCGGCGTCTGGGGCGCCACCAACGACGACGGCATCAAGCTCATGCACGACAACGGGTTCATGACGCCCGAGACGATCTACGTGCACGCGGCGACCCTGTCCGCCGACTCCTACCACCGCATCGCCGCCACCGGCGGCTCGATCTCGGTGTCCACGGAGAGCGAGCAGAGCGCCGGGCAGGGCTACCCGCCCACGTGGGCCATCCGCGCGCACGGCATCCCGGTGTCGCTGTCGATGGACACCAGCGTGTGGTGGAGCGGCGACCTGTTCACCGCCATGCGCACGACGCTGGGCGCCGACCGCTCCCGCGAGCACATGGAGGCCCACGCCAAGGGCGACACGGTCACCCACAGCAGCCTGCGCGCCTCGCACGTCGTGGAGTGGGCGACCCGGGGCGGGGCGAAGGCCATCGGCCGCGACGCCGACCTGGGCAGCATCGAGGTGGGCAAGAAGGCCGACGTCGTGCTGATCAAGAACGACGCGTCACCGGTGTCGTTCCCGCTGCTCAACCCCTACGGGCACGTCGCGTTCCAGGCCCAGCGCGGCGACGTGCACACGGTGCTGGTGGACGGGCGGATCGTCAAGCGCGACCACGAGCTGGTCGGGGTCGACCTGGGCGCCGTGCGGGCGAAGGTCGAGGCGACCGTGGAGCACCTGCGCTCGACGCTGGGCGAGGACGCCTGGCTCAAGGGCATGAACCCGGACGTGCCCGAGACCGCGGTCATCGACAACCCGTACACCTACACCGACTACCGCAGCTCCACGACCCACGGCGAGGCGCTCAGCTGAGGTAGCGCTCGACGACCGCGGTGGCGATGCGGGTCGTCAGCTCGGAGATGCGGGCCTCGTCCCCGGGTTCGAGGGCGAGGGTGATGTCGCCGCGGGGCGGGCGCAGCGAGGCGTCGACGAGCAGGACGCCGGGCACGCCCGGGTCGGGGCCGAGCGCCGGGAGGGTGAGGTTGTAGGTCGACGGCCCCGGGTAGCAGCGGATCCCGGGGCGCCCGGCGATCCGCACCTCCTCGTACGGCGCGCCGAAGGGCACGCAGTAGTCGCTCGCCGGGTCGTCGGCGTGCAGGCCCAGGTCGATGACGTAGCCGTCGCCGGTCAGGCCGATGCACGAAGCGGGTTCCGCCGCGGCCAGCTCCAGGTCGTCGAGCACGCCGTCGGCGACCGCGCGCAGGATCTCGCAGCTGGCGTCGGCGCTGTCCGGACCGCCCAGGCTGTCGATCAGCGCGGCCGCCCCGGTCGGTGGCTGCGCGGGCCGGGGCGCGCGGCACGTCGTCGGGTCGGTGTTGCCGAAGGCGCCGCACGCGACCGGCATGACGTCGTCCGGGGTGCCGGGGGCGAACCCGAGCCGTTCGGGCGCGGGCGGCGGGGTGGGCGCCGGGGTCTGCAGGACCTGCTGCACCTTCGTGCCCGCGTCGACGACGGTGGCGCACGGGTCCGGGGAGTTGCGGGCGGTCAGCTCCACGGTCTGCGTGGCGGCCTCGGCCGGGGCGCCCGGCTGGCGCTCGGCGACGAACCGCAGCCGGCAGAAGGTGCCGTAGGGCACCTTCAACGCGGGTCCGAGCGGGAGGGTGACGATCTCCTCGTCGCCGAAGGGCTCCAGCGGCTCGTCCGGCTCGGTCCCGGTGGTCATCTCGACCTCGGTCTCGGCGCCGCTGGGGAACTGGCCCTCCGCGACGTCGGCGGCGCTGCACTCGTCGGCGGTCGGGGCGTTCAGCCCGGTGCGCAGGACGGTCAGGTCGAGCGCGCCGTCGAGCAGGTCGCAGGCCGAGCGGCCGGCGAACAGCGGCGAGGCGATGCCGGCCAGGGCGGCCGGGTCGTCGAGCGCGGCGGCGACGGCGCCGGCCGCCTCCCCGGTGGCCGCGCACGACTGCTCCAACGGCCCGCCGCTGGACCGGGCGAGCACCTGGATCGACCGGGTCGCCGAGATCGGGATGTCCACCTGGCAGGACGGGGACTGCACGGAGCTCTCCTCGGTGTCCTGCGCCCAGTAGGCGATGCGGCCGCCGACCTCGATCGGGAGCATGGCGGCCCGGTCCGTCGTCTCGAACGACGTCCCGACGCGCACGACCAGGCGGTCGGTGTCGCCGTCGGAGTGGGTGTAGTCGAGCCCGCAGTTGTGCGGCCTGGTCAGGTACGGCTCGCCCGGCCCGCTGACCGGCGCGCCGCGCAGCAGCGCGCACGGGTCGAGCGCGGCGACGGCCCACACCGCGGGCTCCTCGGGGATCGCCGGTGGGCCCGCGGCCGGCGCGGCCCCGGCGTCGTCGAGCGGGGTGGCGCCGATCGGGTGCGCGCGGCCCGGCACGGCGTTCGTGCAGCCCGCCAGGACCGACAGCGCGACGACGGCGAGCGCGAGCGCGCGCCGCACCGGTTTCCGTGTTGCCGTTCCGCGCGCCATTTCCCGCCCCCCGGACTCGGCTCTAGGACCGGTCGGACGCTAACACCCGGGGATTCCAAGGCCACCGTCCGGCCGGCTTTTCGAAGCCCGTCGAAAAGTACCGCTCAGGTCGGGAAGCGGGCCCCGACGTCGGTGGTCGCCGCGGTCGCCGGGTCGGCCCGCTCCGCCATTCCCGGGATCGGTGCGCGGCGCATTCTTCGAATGCTCTCGAAAAGCTGGGAGCCGATACCGGCCCCGGCTGCGGCGGAGACCGGCGGAGTCGGGGGTGTGCACCCGAACGGGTTATCGCGACGGCTCCAGGTATCCCAGTCCGCTCCACCGGCTCCTGTCGCTGTGACTCGGGACGGCAGTGGGCAGGTGACCGCGGGCGCTGCGGGGCGCGCCCGGGTCGAGGCGGAGTGGTTGGAACTGGTCGCGGACGTGATGGCCGATCCGCTGGGCGAGCTCCCGGTGGCCCGGCTGGCGCTGCAGCTGGCCCGCACGTTCGACGGGCTCGCCTGCGGCTTCAGCACGGCGGCGGTCGACGGCACGGTGAGCGGGGAGATCTACCCGCTGACCGAGCAGCTCGGCGGGCACCGCGCCGAGGTCGTGGAGTGGGGCACGCGCCACGCCACCCGCTCCCACCCCATCCTGGTGCACTACCGGGCCACCGGTCGGCCGCGGATCACGCAGGTGGCCGACGTGCCGAGCGCGCACGTCGGGCGCAGGCTGCTGGCGGCCTGGTACGCGATGGCCGGCGAATGGGGCTGCGCCGACCAGCTCGCGTTCCCGCTGCCCGGCGACCCCGCCGGTACACAGGCGTTCGTCGTCGGGCGCGACCGGCCGTTCTCCGAGCGCGAGATCGAGGTCGCGCACCCGCTCGGCCGGCTGCTCGGCGGGCTGGACCGACAGGTCCGGGCGCTGGCCGGGCGCGTGCCCGAGCCCGCGGTCGCCGCCGCGTCGCGGATGACGCCGCGGGAGCTGTCGGTGCTCGCGCTGCTGGCCGACGGCCTCACCGCGGCGGCGATCGCGCGGCGGCTGGCCATCGGGGAGCGCACGGTCCACAAGCACCTGGAGCACGTCTACGCCAAGCTGCGGGTCACCGACCGCCTGTCCGCGGTCGTGCGCGCCCAGCACCAGGGGCTGATCCCGGCCGGCGGCGCGCCGCGCGCCGCGATGAGCGCCTGACAGAGCCGCTCACGATCCCGACGCGGTCGCGCGCTCGGCGAAGGCCACCAGGTCGCGGCGCTCGATGGCGGCCGCCATCAGGTCCGGGAACACGTCGGGGGTGCAGGCGAAGGCAGGCACGCCCAGCGCGGCCAGCGCGGCCGCGTTGTCGTGGTCGTAGGCCGGCGCGCCCTCGTCGGACAGCGCCAGCAGCACCACGACCTGCACCCCGGCCCCGACCATCGCCGCCACCCGGCGCAGCATCTCGTCGCGGACGCCGCCCTCGTACAGGTCGCTGACCAGCACGAAGATCGAGTCGCGCGGGCGGGTGATCAGCGTCCGGGCGTAGCCGATCGCCCGGTTGATGTCGGTGCCGCCGCCGAGCTGGGTGCCGAACAGCACCTCGACGGGGTCGCTGAGCTGCTCGGTCAGGTCGACGACGGCGGTGTCGAACACGACCAGCGACGTGCGCAGCGAGCGCATCGAGGCCAGCACCGCACCGAACACCCCCGAGTGCACCACCGACGCGGCCATCGAGCCGGACTGGTCGACGCACAGCACGACATCGCGCTGCACGGCGGTGGTACGCCGGCCGTAGCCGACCAGCCGCTCGGGCACCACCGTGCGGTGCTCGCGCTGGTAGTGCTTGAGGTTGGCGCGGATGGTGCGGTCCCAGTCGATGTCGGCGTGCCGGCGGGGCCGGTCGACCCGGCTGGCCCGGTTGAGCGCGCCGGTCACCGCGGCCCTGGTCCGCTGCGTGATGCGGGCCTCCAGTTCGGCGACGACCCGCGCCACGACCTGGCGCGCCATCTCCCGGCTGCGCTCGGGCAGGACGCGGTTGAGCGAGAGCAGCGTGCCGACCATGTGCACGTCGGGCTCGACGGCGGCGAGCATCTCCGGCTCCAGCAGCAGCGCCTTCAGGTCGAGCCGCTCGATCGCGTCGGCCTGCATGACCTGCACCACCGTGCTGGGGAAGTACTCGCGGATGTCGCCGAGCCAGCGGGCCACCCGCGGCGCCGAGGCACCCAGGCCGCCGGAGCGCCCGCGCCCGCGGTCGCCGGGGGCACCGCCCGGTGCGCCGTCGTAGAGCGCGCCGAGGGCGGCGTCCATGGCCGCGTCGTCGCCGTCGGGCGTGCCGAGCGACGGGTCGGCGGCCGTGCCGAGCACCATCCGCCAGCGGCGCATCCGCTCCGCGTCGGCCGTTCCGCTCGTTCCGGTCGCGTCAGTCGCATCAGTCATACCGTGACCTCCCGGCCCAGCAGGGCGCTGATCGTCGGCAGGGCGCGCTCGGCCAGGTCGTGGTCGATGCCGTCCTCGACCGCGTCGGGCGCGGCGCCGCCCCCGCGGACGCGCTCGCCGATGGCCCGGCGCTCCGGCTCGGCGAAGGTGCCGAACGTGCGCCGCAGCAGCGGCATGGCCTCGGTGAACGCCTCCGCGCCCAGCCCGGCCAACCAGCCGTCGACCAGCGAGAGCAGCTCCGGGTCGTGCACCAGCAGCAGGCCGCCGCCGGCCAGGAAGCCCTCCACCCAGGCCGCGCCCGCGGCCGGCGCCACCCCGACCGACAGCGCCCGGGCCATCCGGCGGCCGGTCTCTGGGCGGTCGAGGCGCTGCGCGTCGTGCAGCAGGCGGGTGAGCCGCCCGGCCAGCAGGCCGTGCAGGCCGTCGCGCTCGACCAGCGAGGCGAGGGTGTCGAACCAGCGCTCGCGCAGGTCGTCGTCGTCGAGCAGGCCGATCGCGCCGTGCGCGCCGTCGATGTGGGTGCGCAACTCGGCGGCGGCCTCGTCGGACAGGGCCAGCACGGCGGCCGGCAGCCCGGCGCACGCCCGGCCGAGCAGCCCGGTGGTGACCGTGCGCAGTGCCCCGACGTCGGTGCCCCGCACGTCGCCGTAGCGCAGGGTGCGGGCCAGCGCCGGGACGGCGGCCAGCAGGTGGGCGACGTCGGTGTCCAGCGCGGCGCGGGTGTCCAGGGCGCGCAGCACCGGCCCGAAGGCGCCGGCCAGGTCGGCCACCAGGCAGGCCTCGACCAGGGCGGTGACCTCGGCGAGCACGGTCGCGCCGCGGGCCGACCCGACGACCTTCGCGGTGGCCGCGTCGACCACCGTGGTGCCGTGCGCGCCCGCGTCGACGACGGCCACCGCGAACTCCGGCTGCCAGCACAGCCGCCACGCCTCGCGGAAGGTGCCGGTGTTGCGCCTGCCCTCGGTGGGCTCGCCCCACGGCACGCCGAGCAGCCGCAGCCGGTGCAGCAGCCGGCTGCGGCCCAGGTCGATCGCGCGGCGCAGGTCGAGGTCGAGCTCGCGCTCCAGCGCCTCGGGCTTGAGCCGCAGGCTGCGCTGTTGGGCGGCCAGGTCGCGGGCCAGCGGGGTGGCCGGCATGTCGTCGGGCACGGCGCCCAGGCGCTCGCCGACCACCAGCCTGCGCTCGATCAGCCGCGACCGCAGCTCGTCGCCCTCGCAGAGCACCGACAGGCCGGCCTCGGTGAGCTCGCTCAGCCCGGCCAGCGGCCGCCCGCGCAGCGTGGCCAGCGCCTCCGCCAGCCGCACCGCCTCGATGACGTGCGCGGACGAGGCCGGCACGCCCTCCTCGCGCAGCACGCCCGCCGCGGCGACCATCCAGCGGGTGACGACGGCCCCTGTGTCGTCGGAGCCGGTGCTGAACAGGTGGTGGTACCAGCCGGGCGAGGAGACGCCCGCGCCGTAGCCGCGCCAGGACGCCAGCCGGCCGTAGGTCCAGGGCACCCAGGTGAAGCCGACCTTGCTCTTCCCCGCGGCCTTGCGGCGGCCCTTGAGCAGGGCCGCGTCGTGGGAGGCCGGGACCTTCGCGGTGAGCGCGGGCACGTGCCACGCGCCGCAGACGATCGCGATGCTGCGGTGGGTGCGCCGGACCTGGCGCAGCACCGTGCGCATGTGGGCCTCGCGCAGCAGGTCGCGCGGGTCCTCGGGGGCGGTGGCCCGGATCGCGGCCATCGCCTCGGCGATCGCCTCGAACGCCGGCAGCTCCCGGTGCTCGACGACGTCCTCCCACCAGCGCTCGGAGTCGTCGTAGCCGGCCGCGGCGGCGAGCTCGCCGATCGGGTCGACCGGGCGCAGCCGCGGCGCCGGCTCGTCGGCGGGGGCGTCGGACCCGGGCTCGGGCTCGGGCCCGGACCGGGCCTCGGGGGACGGGCCCAGCTGCAGCGCGTAGGGCAGGTCGATGAACCGCACCGGCACGCCCCGACGTACCGCCCAGCGGATGGCCTGCCACTCCGGGGAGAACACCGCGAACGGCCAGTACGCCGCGCGGCGCGGGTCGTCGGTGGCGTAGCCCAGCAGCGCGACCGGCGGCTGCAGCGCCTCGTCGGCGGCCCAGCCGACCAGCTCGTCGGCCTCCGGCGGGCCCTCGACCAGCACGATGTCGGGCCGCTGCTCGTCCAGGGCGGCCAGCACGGCCCGTGCCGAGCCCGGACCGTGGTGCCGGATGCCGTAGCAGCGCTCCACGACCTCCGCGGCGACCACAGCGGCGGTCACAGGGCGGCGCGGGCCGCGCGGTAGAAGTCGCGCCAGCCGTCGCGTTCGCGGACCACCGTCTCCAGGTACTCGCGCCAGACCGCGGCATCCGAGACCGGGTCCTTCACCACCGCGCCGACGAGGCCCGCGGCCACGTCGGCCGGGCGCAGCACGCCGTCGCCGAAGTGCCCGGCCAGCGCCATCCCGTTGGTGATCACCGAGATGGCCTCGGCGGTGGACAGGCTGCCCGTGGGCGTCTTCAGGGTGGTGCGGCCGTCGGCGGTCAGGCCGCCGCGCAGCTCGCGGAACACCGTCACGACCCGGCGGATCTCCTCGACCGCGGTGGGCACCTCCGGCAGCTCCAGCGCCCGACCCAGCTCGCCGACCCGGCGGGTGACGATCTCGACCTCCTCCTCGGCCGACGCCGGCACCGGCAGCACGACGGTGTTGAACCGCCTGCGCAGCGCGCTGGACAGCTCGTTGACGCCGCGGTCGCGGTCGTTGGCGGTGGCGATGACGTTGAACCCGCGGGTGGCCTGCACCTCGGTGCCCAGCTCGGGCACCGGCAGCGTCTTCTCCGACAGCACGGTGATGAGGCTGTCCTGCACGTCGGACGGGACGCGGGTGAGCTCCTCGACGCGGGCGATGGCGCCGGTGCGCATCGCCACCATGATCGGGCTGGGCACCAGCGCATCGACGCTGGGCCCCTCGGCCAGCAGCCGGGCGTAGTTCCAGCCGTAGCGGATGGCCTCCTCCGGCGTGCCCGCCGTGCCCTGCACCAGCAGCGTCGAGTCGCCGGAGACGGCGGCGGCCAGGTGCTCGGAGACCCAGGTCTTGGCGGTGCCCGGCACGCCGAGCAGCAGCAGGGCGCGGTCGGTGGCCAGGGTGGCCACCGCGACCTCCATCAGCCGGCGGGGCCCGACGTACTTGGGGGAGATGCGCTCGCCGTCGCCGAGGAGGTAGGTGACCACGGCCTGCGGCGAGAGCCGCCAGCCCGGCGGGCGCGGGCGCTCGTCCACGGCGGCCAGGTGGGCCAGCTCGTCGGCGTACTGGTCCTCGGCGTGCGGGCGCAGCGCCTCCGCGGCCGGTGCCGTGGTGGACGCGGTGGTGGTGGGCGGTGCTGCCGTCAACGGAGCTCCTCGGTCATCTCGTGGCGGAAGGTCAGGGCGGCGGCCAGCGTCGTGACCAGCGCACCGGCCCGCTTGTCCGGGGCGCGGGCGGTGAGCGCCTCGGCCAGCCGGGCCAGCTGCCGCGCCCAGCCCACCGGCATGCCGGTGGCGGCGAGCGAGCACAGCTCGCGCAGCTGCCAGCTGAACGCGCTGCCCCGGGCCACCGCCTCGACGGCGGCGAAGACGGCCCGGGCCACCGGCTCCGGCCACGGGGCCGGCACGCCCTCCAGCACGCGGCGGGCGACCCCGGGGTTGCGGGCGAGCACGGGCACCAGGTGGGTGGCGACCCACTCGGCGGGCAGCAGGCCGTGCGCCGCCATCGTGACTACGTCGTCTTCGTCGTTGCGGGCCGGGTTGGCGGGGCGGTCGCGCTCGGCGGTGTCGGCCAGGGCCAGCGCCCACTCGGCGTCGCCCGCGGCGACGGTGGCCCGCACCAGACCGCGGCGGAAGGCGGCGGCCCAGGCCTCGGTGATCGGCATGGCCAGCAGCTGCGCGGGGGACCGGCCGGCGAGCCCGGTCCAGGTGGCCAGCGGGGAACGCGCGACGACCTCGGTGAGCAGTTCGGCGCGGACGTCGCCACCGCGCGCGGGCGCGGGCACGCCGTCGCGGCGCAGGCCCGGGTCGAACTCGGCGGGCGGCTCGACGAGCCAGCGATCGCGCCCGAGCACCCGGCGCTCGACCCGCACGGCGGCGGTGGCGCGGGCGGCCATCCGCGCGGTGAGCCCCGAGCCGGGCAGGCCGGCCAGCA
>NZ_JAHDTH010000216.1 GCF_018531445.1 Pseudonocardia lacus | reverse complement strand
GCGTCGCAGTTGGTCGGGGTCAACCGGGTATGGGCCAGACCGGGCGCGCACACCAGGACCTTGCGCAAGGTGCCGACCTCGGAATGCACCCCGTAGCCGGCCGACGGACGGGTGGTGTCGGTCATGACGCGTTCCTCCTGGGTGGCGGGCTAGGTGGTGATGAGGCCGGTCGAGGTCATCGGTGGTCAGCCCTTCTCGTCCGGCAGGGTCGGTGCCGCGGGCGGCTCGGCGCTGCGGGCCGCCCCGACGAGGTGCCGGGGGTGAGCGTCGACCGCATCCGGCGGGTCGGACCTCGTCCGCAGGAGGTGAACCCGGCGGGCCGAGCTGAGCAGCGCGTCGGCCCACAGCGCCCGCGGGTCGTCGTCCACCAGCACCGCCTTCACCAGCAGGGTCAGCGGGACGGCCAGCACGGCCCCGACCGGACCGAGGAGCCAGGCCCACAGCACGAGTGCCACCAGGGTCACGCTCACCGAGATGCCGACGGCGTCGCCGACGAAGTGCGGCTGGACGATCGAGGTGAGCACGAAGTTGACCACCAGGAACACCGCGACGACCGCCAGCACCATCGGCCAGCCCCCGACCAGCAGCGCGAGCAACGCGGGCGGCCCGAGCCCGATCCAGAAGCCGAGGTAGGGGATGTAGTTGGTGATGAAGACCAGCAGCCCCCACAGGGCCGCGGCGGGGATGCCCAGCAGCGCCAGGACCACCGTGTCGATCACGCCGGTGAGCAGCCCGATGGCCGTGGTGACCGCGATGTAGCGGCGGGTGCCGTCGGCGAAGCCGCGCAGCGCGTCGCCGACCGACCGGCGGCCGCCGGCGATCAGCGCGAGCCGGGCCCCGGCGCCGGACGACTCGATGCACAGGAACAGCAGCAGGGTCAGCAGGAACACCACGTTGCCCAGCAGGCTGGACAACCCCAGCAGCAGCCCGCTGGCGAAGCTCAGCAGCTTGGCGAAGTTCAGCGACGCGGCCAGCGCCCGCAGCTGCTCGGTCCCGACGCCGAGCCGGCCCAGGGTCGCGGTCCCGGACGCGACCACCGCGTTCGCCTCGTCGGCGTAGAGCGGCAGGACCGTCACCAGCTGCGCCACCGCGACGACGAGGACGAGGGCCAGTACGACCACCAGGCCGAAGACGATCAGGACCAGCACCGTCGTCGCCACCCAGCCCGGCAGGCCCAGCGCCCGCATCCGGCGGCGCACCGGATGGACGGTGATCACGACGACCAGGGCCAGGAACACCGGCCCGACCAACCAGGCGGCCGCCTGCAGGCCGGCCGCGACGATCACCGCGGCCGCCGCGCCGCCCAGCACCAGCAGCGCCCGCGGCGGCTTCGCCGCACCGGTGGCGGCCGGGCCGTCGACACCGTGAAGGGGCACCGGTCCTCCTTCGCCGTGGGCTGCGGTCGACGTCGACCGTCGCGCACCGGGCCCGGCGCCTGCCTCGTCCGCAGCGGAGGAGAACGGTCGAGCAGCCGCAGGCCGACCGCGGCGGCGCGGCCTTATCACCCACGCCGGACGAGGACAGCGCGGGCGCGCTCGCGCACCCTGGGGTCGTGCGGCTCCGCGCTGACGGGAGGTACCGGACGTGTCGTCACACTACGAGTTCCGGGTGGCCGGTCTGGTGTCCCAGCGGTCCCGCGGCGCCTTTCCGGACATGGTCGTGGTCGACGCCCCACCGGAGACCATCATCGTCGGGGAGGTCCAGGACGAATCGCACCTGCACGGCGTGCTCGCACTCATCCAGTCGTTGGGGTTGCGGGTGGTGTCCCTGCAGGAAATCCACCACCGCCCGTGACGGCCGGGCGCAGCAGGGCGGGAAGAATGCCCGTTTCGGCACTTCTCCACGGATCGCGTCGCCAGTAGCGTGAGATGAATACTGCCTATGGGTGAATGGCCACCGGCACGGGGTCGGCTCGGGGTACCGCGCGTCAAGACGGCGGTACCCCGGCTGTCGGCGCGCCACATCGCGCGGCCGCGCCTGCTGGAAGCGCTCGACGCCGCGACGCCCGGGCAGCTGGTGCTGGTCAGCGCGCCCGCGGGCTACGGCAAGACGCTGCTGCTGGCCGAGTGGGCGGCGCACGACCCGACCCGCACGGCGTGGGTGGCCCTCGACGAGGACGACAACGACGACCGGCGCTTCTGGTCCGCGGTGCTGACCGCGCTCACCTCGTGCCCCGTCGTCCCCGAGGCGCACGACCTGCGTGGCTTCCCCGTTCCCGCGCGGCCGAGCCACGACCACGAGTTCGTGGCCGGCGTCCTGGAGGCCATCGAGGCGATGCCGGCCGCGCTGCGCCTGGTCCTCGACGACGTCCACGAGCTGACCGCGACCGACCCGCTGCACGGGCTGGGCACGCTCGTGCGGGACCACCCCCGCGGGTTCCAGGTCGTGCTGGCCGGGCGCAGCGACCCGCCGCTGCCGTTGGGGCGGCTGCGCCTGGACGGGCGGCTGTGCGAGGTCCGCGCGGGCGAGCTCCGGTTCTCGGTGGCCGAGGCGGACGCCATGTTCGCCGTCGCGGAGATCCCGGTCCGACCCGACCAGGTCCGCGAACTCGTCGCGCAGACCGAGGGGTGGGCCGCCGGTCTGCGGCTGGCCTCGCTGTCGATGCGCGGGGCCGACCCGGACGTGTTCGTCGCCGACCTCGTCGCGAACAGCCGGGCGGTGTCGGACTACCTCGTCAGCGAGATCCTCGACCGGCTCCCGCGCGCGGACCGGGAGCTGCTCGCGGCGGTCAGCGTGTGCGACCGGCTGTCGGCGTCGCTGGCGGCGGCCCTGTCCGGCCGCGCGGACGCCGGCGAGGTGCTCGACGTGCTCGAGCACGAGACCTCGCTGGTGATCAGCTCGGGTGAGGGCAGGGTCTACTACCGGGTGCACCCGCTGCTGCGCTCGCACCTGCTCGCGGACCTGCGCCGCCGCCGGCCGGACCTGGTGACCGAGCTGCACCGCCGGGCGGCCGCCTGGTTCGCCGACCGCGACCAGCCCGTCGCCGCGCTCACGCACGCCCGGCGGGCCGCGGACACCACCCTGGTGACCGCCCTGCTCCGGCGGCACGCGCTGCCGCTGATCGGCAACGGACGGTTGCGGGCCGTGCGGGAGGCGCTGCGCTGGCTGGTCGGGCGCGGCCACGACGACGACGTGTGGCTGGCGATGGTGGGTGTGCTGGTCGACCTGCAGACCGGGGGCGTGCGCGCGGCGCGGGCCCACCTCGACCGGGCCGACCACCTGTGGCCGGCGGATCCGCCGCCCGACCTGGTGGCGCTGCGCGACCGGGTGGTGGCCGGGATCGCCGTGTCCGACGGCGACCTGGACGCGATGATGGCCGCCACCGAGGAGATCGCGACGACCGGCGCCGCGGATCCCGAGCTGGCCGTCATGGGTCGGCTCGGCCGGGCGCTGGCCCTGGCGACGGCCGGACGCGCGGGTGAGGCCCTGCGCATCGCGCAGCCGGCCCTGGACCAGGCGCGCGAGCTGGGCCTGGGGCTGCTGGTGGCGCACGGTCTCGCGGTGCTCGCCGTGATCGCCGCGGGGACGGGGGAGTACCGGCGGATGACCGAGCTGGCCGAGCACGCCGACCGGGACGTGTCGCCGGGCACCGAGTGGGTGGCGACCAGCGGTGCGGCCACGACCGCGATGCTGCGCTCCTTCGGCGCGCTGCTGCGGGCCGACCCCGGGCGGTGCCTGGAGCTCGTCGGCAAGGCGCTGTCCTTCGCCGACCAGGGCTCGCCGCCGGACCTGATGTCGGCGACGTGCCTCGCGGTGCGCGGCGCGGCGCGGGTCGACCTCGGGCAGCGCCTGGACGGCCTGCAGGACCTGCGGTCCGCCCGCGGGGCCGCCGCCGCCTCCGGCCGCGCCGGGCCCGCCCTGATCGCCATGGTCGCGCTGCTGGAGCACCGGGCCGCCGCACTGCTCGGTCGTCACGACCTCGCCCGCGCCGTCTCCGGCTGGGCCGACGGAGCCCTGGGCGACGCCGGTGAGGTGGCGCTGCTGCGGGCCTGGCAGCTGAGCGAAGTCGGCAGGTACCGCTCCGCCCACGCGGAGATCGCGCCGCTGCTTGACGGATCGCGGCCGTTGCTCACCCCGTGGGCCCTGATCGACGCGTGCGTGGTGGAGTGCCGGCTCGCCCTGCACACCCTGCACACCTCCCGGGCCCGCTCCAGCCTGAGCCGGGCGCTGGAGCTCACCGAGTCGATGGACGCCCGCCGGCCGCTGGCGACGGCCCCGCCCGACGTCGTCGACCTCCTCGTGCGCCATCTCGGCAGCTTCGGCGCCCTCGACGCGACCGCGCGACGGGTGCTCGCGGCCAGGCACGCGCTGGGGATCGACCACAGCACCGTGGCGTTGACCGACCGGGAGCGGACCGTGCTGAACCTGCTGCCCTCCCAGCGCTCCTTCGACGAGATCGCCCGGGACCTCACCGTCTCGCACAGCACGGTCAAGACCCACGTCCGGGCGATCTACAGCAAGCTCGACGCCGGGTCCCGCCGGGAGGCCGTCGACATCGCCCGTCGGCACGGCCTGCTGCTGCCCGAGGGCTGACCGGCGGGTCCACCGCTCCTCATCCGCTGCGGAGGAGGCGCGTCCGCGACCGCGGCGGGAAGGTGGGCGCCCGGCGGGAGCGCACCCGGCGCTGCGCCGAGCAGACCGATCCGGCCGGCGGGCAGCCGCGCGCGGCCCGCGGACCGGGCGCGGACGAAGGGACGGCGGGTCCGGATGAGCCTCGCCGCTGCGGGCCACCGGGGCCGGGCCGTGCTCACCGGCCTGCGGGCCCGCCACGAGTGGGCCGACCACCTGGTCCGGACGGTCCTGCGCTACCACGAGAGGCACGGCAACCACTTCGCGGCCGCGATCACCTTCTTCAGCATCCTGAACGCGGTCCCGCTGCTGATGGTCGCCCTTGCGGCGGCGGGCTACCTGCTGTGGTTCAACCCCGAGATCCTCGCCGCGGTGGAGGCGGGCATCACCGGCGCCGTGCCCGACGAGCTGGCCGACACCGTCGAACCGGTCATCGAGACCGCCATCGAGCAGCGCAACACCGTCGCCGGCGTGGGCCTGGTCGCGGCGCTGTGGGCCGGCACGTGGTGGATGTCCAACCTGCGCGAGGCCGTCTCCGCGCAGTGGGCGATCCCGCCGCGCAACCCGGCGTCGCTGCGGCGCCTGCTCTCCGACCTGCTCGCCCTCGTCGGGCTGTGGATCGCCCTCGTCGCCTCCCTGCTGGTCACCGCGATCGGGACCGGACTCGGCGAGACGGTGCTGCGGCTGGCCGGGTGGCAGGGCGCGGACTGGACCCAGCTCACCCGGTTCACCCTCGGCCTGCTGCTCGGCCTGGCCGCGGACTGGCTGATCTTCTTCTGGATCATCACCCGGCTGCCGCGCACGCGCGGACCCGTCCACGGCGCCGTCCGCGCCGCCCTGCTGGGGGCGGTCGGGCTGGAGGTCCTGCGGCACGCGCTGACGATCTACCTGGGACAGATCACCGGCTCCCCGGGCGGCGCGGTCTTCGGCTCGTTGCTCGGGCTGCTGGTCTTCGCCTACCTGGTGAGCCGGTTCGTGCTGCTGGTGACGGCGTGGGCCGCCACGGTGCCGGACAACCTGCGGCCCGAGCCCGAGCCCGAGCAGCCGCCGGTCGTGGTGCACGCCGCCACGGCGCCGGGCCGCGCGGGTCCGGGCAGCGGGGTGGCCGCCGCCGTGGCCGGTGCGATGCTCGTCGGGGTGCTGGTGGGCACCCGGCTGCACCACGGCCGCCGCGGACCGCGCTGAGCCCGGACCGCGCATCCGCTGACACTCCGACCACCCCGCGTGGCGGGCGGTCGACGCAGAGCCTCGATCGGCGGTTGCAGGTTTCCTCGGGCGGCCTCTAGCGTTGGCTCGCTACCCCGGACCCGGTGGCCTGCCGAGCCGGCGCGGACGGCCATGAGGGACCCCGCGCCGGGGGGCGCGACCGGGCGGTCGGGGCGGCAAGGGGCGCTTTCGATCCTCGGCGGGCGGCGGCGAGTTCGGGTACCGGACCGTCCTGGGGAGTCGCATGATCGACGAAGGGAACGACCCGCGACCGAGCTCGTCGGCAGTGGCCACGGCCAAGCTCGTCGTCCCCCGGACCTCGCGGGGACACCTGCACCGGGCCCGGCTGGTGCGGCGGCTGGTCGAGGCCGGGGCCGGCTCGGTCCTGCTCGTCTGCGCGCCCGCGGGCTACGGCAAGACCCTGCTGCTCGCGGACTGGGTGAGCACCGACCCGACGCCGACCGCGTGGTTGTCGCTCGACGAGGACGACAACGACGACCGCCTGTTCTGGGCCGCCGTCGTGGCCGCGGTGCTGGCCTGCCCGACGACCCCGCCGGACAGCCCGCTGCACGACCTCGCGCTGCCGGCCGTCCCGAGCCGGGACCCGGACTTCCTGCCCGCCCTCCTCGGCGCGCTGCACGACCTGCCCGGACCCGTCCGGCTGGTCCTCGACGACGTCCACGAGCTGACCTCCGCCGACCCGCTGCACGGTCTGGCCCGCCTGGTGCGCGACCGCCCACCGGCGGTGCAGATCGTGCTGGCCGCCCGCAGCGACCCCCCGCTGCACCTGCACCGGCTGCGGTTGACCGGGGCGTTGAAGGAGATCAGGGCGGCGGCGCTGGCGTTCTCCTTCGACGAGGCGTCGGCGCTCATGGCGATGATCGACGACGAGATCCGGGACGACCAGGTCCGGCTGATCCTGGAGCAGACCGAGGGGTGGGTCGCGGGGCTGCGGCTCGCGGCCCTGTCGTTGCGGGAGAGCGACGACCGCGACGCGTTCCTCACCGACCTGGTCGGCAACGGGCGGGCGATCTCGGACTACCTGGTCGGCGAGATCCTCTCCCGGCTCACCGACGAGGTCCGCGACGTGCTGACCGCGGTCAGCGTCTGCGACCACCTGACCGCTCCCCTCGCGGTCGCGCTCTCCGGGCAGGACGACGCGGGCGAGCTGCTGCTCGCGATGGAGCGCGAGACCTCGCTCGTGGTCAGCTACGGCAAGGGGCGGCGCTGGTTCCGCGTGCACCGCCTGCTGCTGTCCCACCTGCGCGCCGACGTGCGCCGGCAACGCCCGGACCTGCTGTCGGTGCTGCACGCCCGTGCCGCACGGTGGTTCGCCGACGCCCACGACCCGCCGACCGCGCTGCGCCACGCGCGGGCCGCGGAGGACCCCGACCTGATCGACGAGCTGGTGCACCGCCACGGCCTCGCCCTCGCCGCGCTGGGGCACCACGACGCGGTGATCGAGGCGCTCGACGCCGCCGCGGCCTGGCGGGTGCCGGGCGCCGTCGCGGAGCTGGTGCGGGCGCTGGCCTGCATCGAACGCGGCGACGCCGCCGCCGTCGCCCGGCACGTCACCCGCGCCGAGGCGGTGTGGCCCGCCGATCCCCCACCTCGGCTGTTGTCCCTGCGGGAGCTGGTCGAGGCGCGCCGGACGTGGACCGCCGGGCAGTGGGGAGCCGCGGACCCGGGCGGCTCGCGGAAGTTCGCCGACGGCTCGGTGGGCGAGCAGATCGGGCTGGTCGTCCGGGCGAACGCGGCCCTCGCCCGCGGTGACCCGCGGGTGGCCGAGGAGACGGCGCGGACGGCCACCGACCGGGCCATCAGCGACGGCAACAGCTACACGACCGCCCGCAGCATGACCACCCTCAGCATCGCGGCCGGGATGGGCGGCGACATCACCCGCATGATCGACCTGGCCGAGCGGGCGGAGCGGTCCGCTCCCGCGGATCGGTGGCGGTCCACCGAGGGCGCCGCGCTGAACGCGGTGGTGCGCGCCTACGGCGCCCTCCTCCAGGCCCGCCCACAGGAGGGTCTGCGCATCGCCGAGGCGCTCCTCGATGTCGAAACCGGCCCCTCCGGACGCCCCCGGGTGCCGGGCGCGGCCGGGATCGTGCCGGCCGCCGACATGCTGCTCGCGGCCGCCCGGTTCGACCTCGGCGGCGGTCCCGGGGTCCTCGACGCGATGCGGTCGGCCCGGGCGGCCGTGCCCCCCCGGATGGTGCTGCGGGGGCCGGCCGCCATCGGCGCGCTGCTCGAACACGGTGCGGCGGTCTGGCTGCGCCGCGCCGATCGCGCCCGGGAGGTCCTCCGCTGGGCGGAGGAGCGCCTGGGCCCCACCGCTGACGTGGTGTTCCTCCGCGCGGTGGGGGCGGCTGCCGCGGACCGCCACGACGCGGCCCGGGAGCACCTGCGGCCCGTCCTGGACGGGTCGCTCGCCCCGGTGATCCGCTGGGTGCTGGTCGAGGCGTGGCTCCTGGAGTGCGACAGCGCCCTCGCCGCCGGCTCCGCGCGACGCGCCCTGGGCGCCCTGCGCCGGGCCCTGGACGCGGCCGAGGAGATGGGGGTGCTGCGCCCGCTGGTGTACGCCCCGGCGCGGGTCGCCGACTTCCTGACCGAGCAGGTGGGGGCGCTCGGCGCGGCGGGCCGCCGGGCCCGCCGCGTCCTCGCGGTCCGGTGGGCCCGGGAACGGGTACCACCGGTCACCCCGCGGGAGATCGCCGTGCTGACCCTGCTGCCGACCCGGCTGTCGCTCGAGGACATCGCCGCGGACCTGGGGGTGTCGGTCAACACCGTCAAGTCCCACGTGCGGGCGGTCTACGCCAAGCTCGACGTGGACTCCCGCCGGGCCGCCGTCGAGGCGGCACGGGCCCGCGGATTGATCGAGTTGGCAGCAATACCGTGAACGGCGCTCCGATCGGCGGGCCCGCGCGGCACGACGGAGGACCCGGGAATCGATCCGACTCCGTCCTCGTCCGCAGCGGGTGAGATCCGGATGCGCGAAAGCGTGACCGATCGCGATCATCGGGGAAATCGTCGACGCATTGTTCCGATCGGATCGCTCCCAGGTGGACAATCGCGCGGCAGAACAAACGCGGGCCGGCGTCGCGCCGTTCGTCCGGCGGATGAGCCGAGGCCGCCCGACGCCGGGCACCGCACGGTCCAGCACCCGAGGAGAGCCATGAGCACGTCCGTCGACACCACCGCGCAGACCGCCTGGTGGATCCTGCTGATCCGCGCCGTCCTGACCGTGGTGTTCGGGGTCGTCGCCCTGGCCTCACCGGGGATCGCGCTGCTGGTCCTGATCTACGTCTTCGCCTCCTACGCCCTCCTGGAGGGCGTCGCGGCCATCTCCTTCGGGTTGCGCGCCCGCGGCAGCCACCCGCACTGGGGCTGGTCGGTCGGCGAGGGCGTGATCTCCGTCCTCGCCGGCATCGTCGCGCTGTTCTGGCCTGGCCAGACCGCGCTCACCCTGCTGTTCGTCGTGGCGCTGTGGGCGATCGTGCTGGGCGTGGCCGGGGTCGGCGAGGCGTTCGCGGCCCGCGGGCGCGGCGACGGCAGCTGGGGCTGGACGCTGCTCGGCGCCGTGCTGAACGTCGTCGTCGGCGTCCTGCTGCTGGTCTGGCCCGGAAGCGGGATCCTGACGCTGCTCTGGCTGGTCGGGGCGTTCGCGCTGGCGTCCGGGCTGGCCGGGATCGCCCGCGCGTTCCGGGTCCGCGCCGCGGCCGCCACCCGCTGACCGGCCTTCGGGTCGCCGCGGGCACCTCCGACGCCGTGCCCGCCCACGCCACGTGCCCGTCCGGCCGGACCGGCGCCGCCTCGACCCCGGGTGCGCGTCCGGCGGGGCGGGGTAGCGCACGCGCAGCGGGTGCGGATCCGCGCGACCGCGTGATGCCCCGGCCGGATCGCCGGGTAGGCCTGGTGCATGACGAGTCCGGTGGAGGAGCGACGTCCGCGGCGACGCGAGGTGGTGGTCGGCCTGCTCGCGGATCCGGGCCTGCCGTCCGCGGCGGCCCTGGACGTCGCGCGGACGCTGCCGGCGCGCCTGGACGCGGAGGTCGACCCCGACGTCGAGTGGACCGTGAGCGTGGTGCGCGAGCCGTTCGAGGTGGCGCCCAGCGCCGGCCGGGTGATCGACAAGGCCCGGCAGCGGGTCCGGGGCACGCGCTGGGACGTGGCGGTCTGCCTGACCGACATCCCGCTGCTGTCGGAGGCCGGGCCGGTGGTCGCCCAGCTCGGCCACGCCGACCGCGTCGCGCTGGTGTCGCTGCCCGCGCTCGGCGGGCTGCGGGTGCGCCGCCGGCTGCACGACCTGGTGCTGGCGCTGATCGCCGAGGTGGCCGGGCAGCCACACCCCGCCCGCGTCGCCCGGCTCGCCCGGCGGGCCACCCCCGGCTCGGCCGACATCGACGTCGAGCTCGTGCTGGGCGCGCGGCGCGGCCCCGGTCGGCTGCTGGCCGGGATGGTGCGGGCCAACCAGCCGTGGCAGCTCGCGCTGGGCCTTTCCACGGCGCTGGTCGGCGCGGCCGCGGGCAGCGCGTTCGGGATCCTGTACTCGAACCTGTGGGAGCTGGCCGCGGCGATGCAGCCGTGGCGGCTGGGGGCGGCGACGGTGGCGGTGCTGGCCGCGTTCGTGGTGTGGCTGGTGGTCGGGCACGACCTGTGGGAGCGGCGGTCGGGCGGGCTGCGGCTGCGCAGGCTGCTCAACCTCGGCACGGCGCTCACGCTGACCTGCGGGGTGCTGGTGTTCTACGCCGTGCTGGTCACGGTCAACCTGCTCGCCGCGGGGCTGCTGCTGCCACCGGAGTACGTCGGGCAGGTGCTCGGCCGACCCGCCGCCGACGGCCCGGTCTACCTGCGGATCGCGCTGATGGCGTCGGTGCTCGGCATGGTGGCGGGCGCCCTGGGGTCGGGGTTGGAGAAGGACGAGAACGTCCGGGCGGCCGCGTACAGCACCCGCGAGCAGCAGCGGCGTGGGCAGCTGCGGGACGCGGGCTGAACCGTCGATCGGGCCAGGACCGTCGATCAACCGCCGGGGCGGTTCTCCGTCAGGGTTCTCGGGCCGTGGGCGTGGGTACCCGTGCCGTCATGACCGAGCCGCGGGACAGTCGCGACGACGAGGAGGCCCGCCGGGAGCGGGCCACCGACGAGGACCGGGCGACACGGGTGCACCGGGGGAGGTCGACGCTGCACCACGGGGACACCGCCGACGCGTTGCGCCCCGACGAGCCGGACCCCGTGCCGCCGGAGGACCCGCGCGCCGCCCGGGAGCCGCGCGACGAGGCTGACCCGACGGAGGGCCGGCCGACCTGACGGCGACGGGTACCCGGGCGACCTCCGAGGAACCTCCGAGGAACGGAGTCACATGGCGGACCGGATCGCGGACATCTGGGGGACCCGCACCCCGCACGGCCGGGACGAGCCGTGGCCGGTGCGGGTCGACCTGCACCTGGACCGTGGCCTGACGGAGTCCGACGTGGACAGTTGGGTGCAGTCGGCCTGCGTGCTCTGCAGCAACGGCTGCGGGTGCGACATCGCGGTCAAGGACGGCCGGATGGTCGGGGTCCGCGGGCGGGCGCAGGACGTGGTCAACCACGGCCGGCTGGGCCCGAAGGGTCTCTACGGGTCGTGGCAGTGGAACCGGCGGGACCGGCTGACCCGTCCGCTGGTGCGCGAGGGCGGCGAGCTGGTGGAGACCGACTGGGACACCGCGATGGGCCGGATCGTGCAGCGCTCCCGGGCGCTGCTGGGCGAGGTCGGCCCGCTGTCGCACGGCTTCTACACCAGCGGCCAGCTGTTCCTGGAGGAGTACTACACGCTCGGCGTGATCGGAAAGGCCGGCCTGGGCACCCCGCACATGGACGGCAACACCCGACTCTGCACGGCCACCTCCGCGCAGGCGATGAAGGAGAGCTTCGGCTCCGACGGCCAGCCGGGCAGCTACACCGACATCGAGTCCTGCGACGCGGTCTTCCTGTTCGGCCACAACATGGCCGAGACGCAGACCGTGCTGTGGGCCCGGGTCCTCGACCGGCTGCACGGCGCCGACCCACCGCGGGTCGTCGCGGTCGACCCGCGGACGACGCCGGTCGCCGAGGCCGCGGTGGCGACCGGCGGGGTGCACCTGGCCCCGCTGCCCGGCACCAACCAGGCGCTGATGAACGCCCTGGTGCGCGAGCTCATCGGCAACGGCTGGGTGGACCGCGGCTGGGTCGACGCCCACACCCTCGGGTTCGAGGAGTTGGCCGCGACGGTCGAGGACTGCACCCCCGAGTGGGCCGCGGAGATCTGCCGGGTGCCCGCGGCCGACATCCGGCGCGCCGCGGAGGTCTTCGGGACCTCCGATCGGGTGCTGTCGACGGTGCTGCAGGGCTTCTACCAGTCCCACCAGGCCACGGCCGCGGCGTGCCAGGTGAACAACCTGCACCTGCTGCGCGGCATGATCGGTCGGCCGGGTTGTGGGATCCTGCAGATGAACGGCCAGCCGACCGCGCAGAACACCCGCGAGTGCGGCGCCGACGGCGACCTGCCCGGGTTCCGCAACTGGGCCAACCCCGACCACGTCGACGAGCTGGCCCGGCTGTGGAACGTCGATCCGCTGGTCATCCCGCACTGGGCGCCGCCGACGCACGCCATGCAGATCTGGCGCTACGCCGAGCAGGGTTCGATCCGGTTCCTGTGGATCTCGGCGACCAACCCGGCGGTGTCGCTGCCCGAGCTGGGTCGCATCCGCGACATCCTCGCCCGCGAGGAGCTCTTCCTGGTGGTGCAGGACGGTTTCCTGACCGAGACCGCCCGGTACGCCGACGTCGTGCTGCCCGCCGCGCTGTGGGGCGAGAAGCAGGGCGCGTTCACCAACGTCGACCGGACGGTGCACCTGTCGGAGAAGGCCGTCGACCCGCCCGGCGAGGCGCGCAGCGACCTGGACATCTTCCTGGACTACGCGCGGCGCATGGACTTCCGCGACCGCGACGGCGCCCCGCTGATCGGCTGGTCGGACCCGGAGGGCGCGTTCCGGGCGTGGCAGGAGTGCAGCCGCGGGCGGCTGTGCGACTACACCGGGCTGTCCTACGCGTTGCTCCGCGGCGGCAGCGGCGTCCCGTGGCCCTGCACCGACGACGTACCCCGCGGCACCGACCGGCTCTACGCCGACGGCGTGTTCCCCACCGATGCCGACGTCTGCGAGGACTACGGCCACGACCTGCTCACCGGCGGTTCGATCGACGCGCTGGCCTACCGGGCGCGCCGACCGGAGGGGCGGGCGTTGCTCAAGGGCGCGCCGTACACCGCCCCGCCGGAGGTGCCCTCGGACGAGTTCCCCTTCGCGGTGACCACCGGCCGCACGGCCTACCACTTCCACACCCGCACCAAGACCGGCCGCTCCCGGGAGCTGGACGGGGCGGCGCCGCGGCCGTGGGTCGAGCTGTCGGTCGCCGACGCCGCGCGCCTCGGGGTCGCCGAGGGCGATCTGGTCCGGGTGCGGTCGCCGCGCGGGGTGATCGAGGCGCCGGCGCGGATCGGGCGCGGCCGCGACGGGGTGGTGTTCGTGCCCTTCCACTACGGCTACTGGGACACCCCCGACGGCCGATCTCCCGACGGGCACCCGCGGGCGGCCAACGAGCTGACGATCACCGAGTGGGACCCGGTGTCCAAGCAGCCCCTGTACAAGGTCGCCGCCGCCCGGTTGGCGAAGGTCGCCGACGGGACGCGGCCGTCGCCGGCCCCGACGACCACCGCGTCGGCACCGGCGCGGGCCGGCAGCGTCCCGCCCACCGCAGGCGGCCCGGAGGCGTGGACCGGTGAGCGCCTCGACGTCGCTGACCCACCGGCCCCGCCGCCCACCCCGCGGCACGTGGCCGGCGTCCCCCGTCCCACCCGCCCGAGCCGGAGCTGACATGCACCTCGCCACATACCTCGGCCTGCTCCACCACGCCGAGCGCGCCCTCGCCGAGGGATTCCGCCGGGTCGGCGACGGGCACGGCGCCGAGCCCGACGTGTTCCACCTGTGTCGGGTGCTCGCCGAGCAGTGCGACCGGCACGTCGACGCCCTCGCCCCGGTCGTGGACCGCTACCACGAGCAGCGCGAGACCGAACCCGAGCGGCTGCTCGCCGACGAGCTCGGCGAGACCCGCAGCGGCGGCGTGGGGCTGCTGCGCGACCTGCAGGACCTCTACACCCTCGCCTCGTTCGTCGACATCACCTGGACCGTCGTCGGGCAGGCCGGGCAGGGCCTGCGCGACCGCGAGCTGCTCGCCGTCATCGCCTCCTGCGTGTCCGACACCACCGCCCAGCTGCGGTGGCTGCGGACCCGCATCGCGCAGGCGGCGCCCCAGGCGCTGATCGCCGCGGTGTGACCGGCCCGGCGGCGCTCTCGACGCCGCCGGGCCGTGGCGCCGGACGCCGTGCCAGGCGCCTCGGCGGCGGCGCCCACGCTTCGCGCTGTGCCCGTCGCGCCGGGCGCGGTCGGGCCCG
>NZ_JAHDTH010000215.1 GCF_018531445.1 Pseudonocardia lacus | reverse complement strand
CGGTGGCCGCCCCCGCCGCCCCCGCGACCGTCCCCGCCCCGACGGTCAGCACCCCGGTCGTCCCGGCCGCCGCCGCCACGCCGCTCGCGCCGACGCGGGCCCCGTCCGCGGCCGCGATGGACCTCGCCCTCAGCAAGATCGGCTCCCCGTACCGCTACGGCGCCGCCGGTCCGAACGCCTTCGACTGCTCCGGCCTGGTCAGCTGGGCGTACAAGAACGTCGGCATCTCCCTGCCGCGCACCAGCCGGGCCATGTCCCAGGTCGGCACCCCGGTGTCCCGGGACAACCTGCGGCCCGGCGACCTGGTCTTCTTCTACCGCCCGGTCAGCCACGTCGCGATCTACATCGGCGACGGGAAGGTGGTGCACGCCAGCACCCGCAAGAGCCCGGTGAAGATCTCCGACCTGAACGACATGACGTTCAACTCGGCGCGCCGGGTCTGACCCCCGGCCCGCACGCGGAAGGCCCCGCCGGATCCTCCGGCGGGGCCCGGGCCGTGCGCGGGCGGCTGGCTAGGGTCGGTCCGTGACCGATGATCCCGACCGCCCGCTCGCCCTGATCACCGGAGCGTCCCGCGGCATCGGCGCCGCGGTTGCCCGCACCCTCGCCGACGATCACGATCTGCTGCTCGGCGGCCGCGACCCGCAGGCGCTCGTCGCGCTGGCCGGCGAGCTGCCGTCGGCGACGCCCTGGCCGGTCGACCTGACCGACGACGCCGCGGTCGCGCAGGCGGTGCGCGGCCTCGACCGGCTCGACGTGCTCGTCCACTGCGCGGGCGTCGGCCTGCTCGGCACCGTCGCCGAGACGCCCGCGGCGACCTGGCGCCACCAGTTCGAGGTGAACGTGGTCGCCGTCGCCGAGCTCACCCGCCTGCTGCTGCCCGCGCTGCGGGCCGCCCGCGGCCGGGTCGTCCTGCTCAACTCGGGCGCCGGGCACGCCGCGCGCGCCGGCTGGGCCTCCTACGCGGCCAGCAAGTTCGCGCTGCGCGCCTTCGCCGACGCGCTGCGCGCCGAGGAAGGGGGCAACGGGGTGCGCGTGACCTCGGTGCACCCCGGCCGCACCGACACCGACATGCAGCGCGAGGTCGTCCGGCAGGAGAGCGGCGAGTACCGCCCGGAGAGGTACCTGCGCGTCGAGTCGGTGGCCGCGGCCGTCGCGCTCGCCGTGCGCGCGTCCGCCGACGCCGAGGTCGTCGAGGTCGTCGTGCGTCCGGCGACGGCCTGACACCCGGCGTCAACCGATCGGTTGACCCGTGGTCGGTCGCGCAGGCGATGGGCCCGCCGCGCCGCGCGCCTACCGTCGGGGCCATGAGCAGCACACCCGATGCGATGCGCGTCTCCGACGACGACCGCGACCGGGTCGCGGCGACCCTGCGCGAGGCCGTCGGCCGCGGCCAGTTGAGCCTGACCGAGGTCGACGACCGGCTCCGCGCGGCCTACGCCGCCGTCACCCACGCCGACCTGGCCGCCCTCACCCGCGACATCCCGCAGCCCGTCACGGTGGCCCGCAGCGCGTCGCGCGCCCCGTCCCAGGGCAGCGCCGACTGGCGCAGCTGGCTGGGGTTCAGCCTGCTGCTGGTCGGGATCTGGGCCGCCACGTCGCTGGCCGCCGGGCACGCCCTGTTCTTCTGGCCGGCCTTCCCGGTGGTGATCTGGGGCCTCTCGCTCGCCTCCGGGCTCACGGGCCACGGCTGCCGCACCGTGGGCTCCCACCGGTCCTGACCGCCGGGTCCGGACCGTCCGGGGGGTCGGGCCGGCTACGGCGTTTGGTCGAGCCCGCATCGGGCAGTGACCGCTCATGCGATTGCGTCGCGCGGACACGTCCCGGCCGGGGTACTCCCGCCGCCGGCGCGGCAAGGCGTTCAGCTACCTCGACACCACCGGCGCACCGCTGACCGACCCGGCCGAGCTCGACCGCGTCAAGGCGCTGGTCATCCCGCCGGCGTGGAAGGACGTGTGGATCTGCGCCGACCCGCGCGGGCACATCCAGGCCATCGGGACCGACGCGGCGGGCCGGCGCCAGTACCGCTACCACGACCAGTGGCGGGTCAAGCGGGACGCCGCCAAGTTCGACCACGTCCTGGAGGTCGCCCGGCACCTGCCGCAGCTGCGCGAGCAGGTCGCGGTCGACCTGTCCCGGCGCGGCTACGGCCGGGAACGGGTGCTCGCCGCGGCGGCCCGGCTGCTCGACGTCGGGGTGTTCCGGATCGGCGGCGAGGCCTACGCCACCGACGACGACCCGTCCGGCGAGGCGACCTACGGGCTGGCGACGCTGCTCCGCGAGCACGTGCGGGTACGCGGGGCGACGATGGACTTCCACTACCCGGCCAAGGGCGGCGTCGAGCGCAACCAGCGGATCGTCGACGCCGACACGGCCAAGCTGCTCAAGGCCCTGCTCAAGCAGGACGCCGGCACCCCCGAACTGCTCGTCTACCGCACCGGCCGGCAGTGGCACGACGTGCGCAGCGACGACATCAACGCCTACCTCAAGGAGCACAGCGGCGGCTGCGAGATCAGCGCAAAGGACTTCCGCACCTGGCACGCCACCGTCCTGGCCGCCGTCGTGCTGGCCGGCGCGCCCGCCCCGTCGAGGACCGGGCGGCGCAAGGCCGTCGTCGCCGCGATGAAGCAGGTCGCCGGCTACCTGGGCAACACGCCCACGGTGGCGAAGGCGTCCTACGTCGACCCGCGGGTGGTCGACCTGTACCACAACGGCACGGTGCTGGAGCTGCCGCCGGGAGACGGCGACCCGCTGACCGCCCACGGCGCCCGCTCCCAGGCCGAGAAGGCCCTGCTGGAACTGCTCGCCGACTGACCCGGCCGCCGTCCGCTACAGCGCGCCCGGTCCGTCGAGAACGAAGTTGTCGTGATTATGGACCGGTCCAACGCGCAGCAACTTCGTTCTCGACGGGTGCCGGGGCCATCGCGACCCGCTCAGCCGACGACGTTGACCAGCCGTCCCGGCACCACGATCACCTTGCGCGGCTCGCGGCCGGCCAGGGCCGCGACCACCTTGTCGTCGGCCAGGGCGGCGGCCTGCAGCTGATCCTGGTCGGCGTCGGCCGGGACGGTGATGCGGGAGCGGACCTTGCCGTTGACCTGGATCGGGTACTCGACCGTCTCGGCGACCAGGTACCGCTCGTCGGCGGCGGGGAACGGGCCGTGGGCCAGGGTGCCGGAGTGGCCCAGCAGCGACCACAGCTCCTCGGCGATGTGCGGGGTCAGCGGGGCCATCATCAGGACCAGCGGCTCGGCGACCGCGCGCGGCACCCCCGTACCGGCGTAGGTCTTGGTCAGGTGGTTGTTCAGCTCGATCAGCTTGGCCGCGGCGGTGTTGTGGTGCAGGGCGGCGTAGTCGGCGTGGACGCCGGCGATCGCCTTGTGCAGGACGCGCAGGGTCTCGACGTCGGGCTCGGCCTCGGTGACGCGGCACGCGCCGGTGGTCTCGTCGACCAGGTTGCGCCAGACGCGCTGCAGGAACCGCTGCGCGCCGATGACGTCACGGGTCGACCAGGGCCGGGAGACGTCCATCGGGCCGGTGGACATCTCGTACAGCCGGAACGTGTCGGCGCCGTAGCGCTCGCACATCTCGTCGGGCGTCACCACGTTGCGCAGCGACTTGCCCATCTTCCCGTACTGGCGCCGGACGGGCTGGCCGTTCCACGTGAAACCGCCGTCCTCGTCCTCCACGACCTCCTCTGCGGTCACGTAGGCGCCGCGGGCGTCGGTGTAGGCGAAGGCCTGGATGTAGCCCTGGTTGAACAGCCGCCGGAACGGCTCCTCGGAGCTGACGTGGCCCAGGTCGTACAGGACCTTGTGCCAGAACCGGGCGTACAGCAGGTGCAGCACCGCGTGCTCGACGCCGCCGACGTACAGGTCGACACCGCCCGGGTCGTCCGACCGGGCCGGGTCGGGGCCCATCCAGTAGCGCTCGATCTCGGGATCGACGAACCGGTCGTGGTTGTCCGGGTCCAGGTAGCGCAGGTAGTACCAGCAGGAGCCGGCCCACTGCGGCATGGTGTTGGTCTCGCGCCGGTAGTGCCGCGGGCCGGTGCCCAGGTCCAGGTCGACCGCCACCCACTCCTCGGCGCGCGACAGCGGCGGCTCCGGCTCGGAGTCGGCGTCGTCGGGGGCGAAGGTCTTGGGCGAGTAGTCGGCGATCTCGGGCAGCTCGACGGGCAGTTGGTCGTCGGGCAGGCCGACGGGCAGCCCGTCGGCGTCCCAGACGACCGGGAACGGCTCGCCCCAGTAGCGCTGCCGGGAGAACAGCCAGTCGCGCAGCTTGTACTGGACGACGGCGTCGCCGGCACCGCGCGCGGACAGCCACTCGGTGATCGCGGCCTTGGCCTCGGCGACGCCCAGCCCGTCCAGGCTGATCTCGTCGTTCGCGGAGTTGATCGCCGGGCCGTCGCCGGTGAACGCCTCGCCGTCGAAGCCCTCGAACGGCTGCACGGTGCGGATGATGGGCAGCCCGAAGTTGGCGGCGAAGTCCCAGTCGCGCTGGTCCTGGCCGGGCACGGCCATGATCGCGCCGGTGCCGTAGCCCATCAGCACGTAGTCGGCGACGAACACCGGGATCAGCGCGCCGTTGACCGGATTGGTGGCGAAGGCGCCGGTGAAGACGCCGGTCTTGTCCTTGTACTCCTGGCGGTCCAGGTCGGACTTGCGGGCGGCGGCGGCCCGGTACTCCGCGACGGCGGCGCGCGGGTCGGTGGCGCCCGCGGACCAGCGCTCGCCGGTGCCGTCGGGCCACTCGGCGGGGGTGATCGCGTCGACCAGCGGGTGCTCGGGCGCCAGCACCATGTAGGTGGCCCCGAACAGGGTGTCGGGGCGGGTGGTGAAGACCTCGATGTCGACGTCGTCGAAGCCCTCGACGGGGAACCGGACCCGGGCGCCCTGCGAGCGCCCGATCCAGTTGCGCTGCATCGTCTTGACCGAATCCGGCCAGTCCAGCCGGTCCAGGTCGGCGACCAGGCGGTCGGCGTAGGCGGTGATCCGCATCATCCACTGCTTCAGGCTGCGGCGGAACACCGGGAAGTTGCCGCGCTCGCTGCGCCCGTCGGCGGTGACCTCCTCGTTGGCCAGCACCGTGCCCAGGCCGGGGCACCAGTTGACCGGCGCCTCGGAGATGTAGGCCAGCCGGAACGAGTCGACGATCCGGCGGCGCTGGACGTCGTCCAGCTCGGCCCACGACTGCCCGCCGGCGGGGACCCGGGTGCCGGCGGCGAACTCGGCCTCCAGCTCGGCGATCGGGCGGGCCTTCGCGGCGGCCTCGTCGTACCAGGAGTTGTAGATCTGCAGGAAGATCCACTGGGTCCAGCGGTAGAACTCGATGTCGGTGGTCGCCACCGAGCGCCGGTCGTCGTGGCCCAGGCCCAGCTGGCGCAGCTGGGCGCGGTAGCGCTCGATGTTGTCCTCGGTGGTCTTGCGCGGGTGCGTGCCGGTCTGCACGGCGTACTGCTCGGCCGGCAGCCCGAACGCGTCGAAGCCCATGGTGTGCAGCACGTTGCGGCCGGTCATCCGCAGGTAGCGGCCCAGCACGTCGGTGCCGATGAAGCCCAGCGGGTGGCCCACGTGCAGCCCCGACCCGGACGGGTAGGGGAACATGTCCATCAGGTAGACCTTGTCGCCGTCCGCGTTCGGGTGGGCCGGGTCGGCCCAGGCGCCGGTCGGGTTCGGGACGTGGAAGGTGCCCTCGGCCTCCCACCGGTCCTGCCAGGCCCGCTCGATGCGCGCGGCCAGTGCGGCGCCGTAGCGGAACGGCGGAGCGTCGGCGGGACGCGCGGTGGCGGCGTCGGCCGGGGTGGTCGTGTCCGTGCTCATGGTTCCCACTCCAGGGATTTCGTTGTCGACCCGAGAAACCAGAAGACCCCTCCGCCGATGGGCGTGAGGGGTCGGCCGCGCCGGGACTCTCAGTGCGGCGCGGCCTCGGTAAGGAGTCGACGGGCCACGTTCCCAGGGTAACGCCGCTCCCGACCGGGCGACGACGGGGTTCTCCCCGGCCCCGGCCCCGCCCCGGCTCGGCTTACCCTGTCGGGGTGCCGTGGTCTCTGGTTCTGGTGTTCGGGCTGGTCGAGCTGATGGTCGGCGGCGCCGCCCTGACCGTCGCCGTGCTGGGGGCGCGCTCGCGGCTGCGCCGCAACCGGGTCGTCGGTGTGCGCACGGCCACCACCCTGCGCACCGAGGAGGCGTTCGCGGTGGCCAACCGCGCCGCGTCGGTGCCGTTCGCGGCCGCCGCGGCCGCCGCGCTGCTCGGCGGCGGCGCCCTGGTCGCCGGCGCCGACGGCGTCGTCGCCTGGGTCGTGCTGGTCATCTCGGTGATCGGCTTCGTCGCCCTGCTGGGCGCCGGGGGCCTGGTGGGGGAGCGGGCCGCCGCGGCCGTGCCGGACGCGGTCGAGCCGGTCGGGTGCGCCGGGGAGTGCGCAGGCTGCTCGCTGATCGAGGGCTGCCGGCCGACCGGGACGAGCTCCTCCGCCGAGGACGCCGCCGCCCGCGGCTGAGTCGCTCAGCCGCCTCACCAGCCCCAGGAGCCGGGCCCACCCTTGAACGGGCCCACCACGTCGTCGGTGACCCAGCCGCCGTAGAAGCCGCCGGGCTGCGGGCGCACCCGCTCGCCGTCGAGGGTGATCTCGTCGAGCAGCCCCGGGTACACGGCGACCCGGTCGCGCAGACCCGGGTAGCGCCGGTCGGGCTCCGGGTACCACCAGCCCACCGCGACCACCGGCTCGGCGCCGTCGACCAGGACGTCGACGTAGCGGGCGACGCCCTTCCACTCGCAGACCGTGGTCCGGGCGCTCGGCCGGACGTGCTCGCCGAACGCCTCCCTCGGCAGGTAGAACGTCGGCGGGTGGCTGGTCTCCAGCACGCGCACGAGGTCGTCGGTGTCGGCCAGCAGCACGCCGGCGTGGCGTATCCGGGCGCGGCGGTGGTCGGGCTCGGCGCGCGGTGGGCGCGGGTAGTCCCAGACGGACTCCTGGCCGGGGCCGGGACGGTCGGGACGGGGTCGGCGCATCGACCCATCGTCACCCCGGTCGGCCGGGACGGCGCGGCGACCGGGCTCAGTCGAACTCGCCGGCGCGGACGCCCGCGACGAACGCCCGCCACTCGGCAGCGGTGTAGCGCAGGACGGGACTGTCCTCGCCGAGCTTGGTGTCGCGCACGAGACGGCCTCCGTCGGGCAGGTCGGCCACCTCGACGCACGTGCCGTCGTTGCTGAAGCTGGACTTCCGCCACTGGACTGCGGGCTCGGTCATCGCCTCGACTCCCACTCGTCGGCCAGGTCGCCGATGAAGGCCACCGACTCCGCCGGGGACAGCGCCAGGTCCGCGGCCTGCGCGAACGTCGTGACGAAGTAGTGCACCTCGTCGGCGTCGGTGATGAACTGCCCGCCAGCGTAACTCTCGATCCAGACGCGCGGATCGCCCCACGGATGGGTCATGATCACGAAGGTGTCGATCCGCCGGGCCTCGTGCTGGCCGGCGTCGAAGGTGGTCACCCGCACCGTGACATTGCGCAGCCGCGAGAGTTCGACGACTTCCCTGAGCTGCTCGGCCATCACGTCGGCATTCCCGACCCGTACGCGCAGCGCCTGCTCGGACTGGATGACATCAAGGCCGAGGCTGCCGTCGCGCACCCGCCGCTGCCGCAGTCGGCGCTGGTGGACCCGCTTGTCGACGTAGGCTTCTGACACGTCGGACAGACCTGACGCGCGGACGACCGCTTCGGTGTAGCGCGGGGTCTGCAGCAATCCGTAGACCACTTCGGGCTCGTGGGCGCGGAGGTCGGTCGCGGACTGCTCCATCCCGAGGTAGCTGCTCAGCCACTCCGGAACGTTGCTGCCATCGGGCACCGGCAGGCTGGAGAGCATCGCCGCCAGTTCGTCCAGGGATATGCCCAGCGCCTCGGCGTAGGCGGGCCGCTGGTTCGGGTGCGGCGTGCTCTCGTCGCGCTCCCACTTGCCGATCGTCGTGCGATCCACGCCGACGACCGCGGCCACGTCCTCCTGGTTCTTCCCCGCGCGCTTGCGCGCTTCGATCAGCCGTCGTCGTCGCACAAACACCCCTCCAAAGCCCACAAGTGCCGTGGAAGCATATCTCAGGTCGTGACAGGGTGTAGTCATCCAACCACAAGAGTTATCGGGCCGGAGGGGGAACCGGATGACCACCGTCGCCGTCCTGGTACTCGTGACCGCAGTGATCATCGGCATCGCCGTGGCGACCCTCGTCGCCATCCGCGCCGCGGACCGCCGGTGGGCGCGGCGCGTGCGCGAGGAGCAGCGGCCGTGGTGAGGCAGCGGGAGTGGGACACCTGCGTGCAGTTCATCGAACGCCGGCAGTGCTGGTGGTGGAACGCCTACCGGCGCTCCACCGGCACCGAGCTGTACGGCTTCACCGACTCGCGCGAGCAGGCCCAGCAGGCGATGTACCGGGCGATCGAACAGGCGGAGCAGCCCCCGCCGCCGCCGCTCCCCTTCGACCCCCGCCACCGCTGACGTGCCTTCCCCGACCGTCGGCGGTGGCGGACCCACCCCGTCCTCGCAGAGGCCGCGCGTGCTCGCAGCTCTGGGATCGGGGTCGCAGCCCGCCGACGGGCTGCGAGGACTCCCCTGGTGCTGCGGGGGACGGGTTGGGTGGCAGCTGCCACCCAACCCGCCGCCCGGGCTCAGTTGTGCCGGACGTCGGCCGGGTAGGTGGCCAGCAACGCCAGCGGGAGGCCCTGCCGGCGCAGCACGTGCCCCCACAGCCCCGCCTCGCGGCGGGTGAAGACGTCGTCGGGCAGCGCCGGGACCACGTACCAGTCGCCGCGGCGGATCTCGCCGTCCAGCTGGCCGGCGTCCCAGCCCGCGTAGCCGGCGAACACCCGCAGCCCCCGCAGCACCGGCGCCAGGCCGCCCGGGTCGCGGTCGAGGTCGACCTGGGCGACCGGGCCGCGCACGGCGATCAGGCCGTCCAACCTGGTCGGGTCCTGCCCGGTGCGCACCGCGGCCAGGCAGATCGCCGACTCGCTCTCCACCGGCCCGCCGACGAACACCGACGGCGGCGCCGACGACAGCGGCGCCCAGGCCGGCAGGACGTCGCGGACGGTGATCTCGCTCGGCCGGTTCAGCACGACGCCGAGGCTGCCCTGGGCGCGGTGCTCGATCAGGTAGACGACGGTGCGCCGGAAGTTGGGGTCGAGCAGGCTGGGGGAGGCCACGAGCAGGGTTCCCGGGGCCGCCTCGGCTCCGGGGCGGGAAGCAGTACCGAAGCGGTCGTCCACCACGGGGACATCATTGCAACCGGGGCGGCGCGTAGCCTTCGGCCGTGCCGACTTCGGGATCATCGCGTCCCCGGTCGACCGTCGACCCGGCGGACGGTCCCGGCCGGGCGTCCACCGCGACGTCCACCGCGGCCACCGACGAACGCGCCGGACGTCCCCTCGCGGCCACCGACGGTGACCACCCGCCGGACGCCGAGCGGATCGGGATCACCCGCCTGCTTCGCCTGCCCGGCTACCGCAGGCTGCTGGGGGTGCGCTTCCCCGCGCAGCTGTCCGACGGCATGTTCCAGACGGCGCTGGGCGGCGCGGTGCTGTTCAACCCCGAGCGCCAGGCCGACCCGATCGCCGTGGCGGCCGGGCTGGCGGTGCTCCTGCTGCCGTACTCGGTGATCGGCCCGTTCGCCGGGGCGCTGCTGGACCGCTGGGACCGCAAGCGCGTGCTGGTGGTGGCCAGCCTCGTGCGGGCCGCATTGATCATCGGCGTGGCGGCGACCGTGTACGTGGGTGCCGACGGGGCACCGCTGTACCTGGGCGCGCTGCTGGTGGCCGGGCTCAGCCGGTTCGTCGGGGCCGGGCTGTCGGTCGGGCTGCCGCACCTGGTGCCGCGGGCCAACCTGGTGGAGGCCAACGCGTTCGCCGTCACGGTGGGTGCCGGGATGACCGCCACCGGGGCCGCCGTCGCGATCGGCGTACGCGCGCTCGTCGGCGCGGACGACGCCGGATCGGCAGTGACCACTCTCACCTCACTCTTGGGCGGGCTCCTCGCGGCGGGGGTCGCGGTCGGCTTCCGGCGCGGCGTGCTGGGACCCGACCGGGCCGTCGCCCAGGACCACGGGGCCGTGGGCACCGCGCTGCGCGGCCTCGTCGACGGGGCGCGGGCCACCACCGCGACGCCGTCGGTGACGGCCTCGTTCGTGGCGCTGGCCGCGCACCGCGTCGCGTTCGGGATCAGCACGCTGCTGATGCTGCTGCTGTTCCGCTACGCGTTCACCGCGATCGGCCCGCTGCGCGTCGGGCTGGCCGGCATCGGCCAGACGGTGGGCGTCGCGGCCGCCGGGCTGGGCACCGCGGCGCTGGTGACGCCGTGGGCGGTGCGGCGCTGGGGGCGGGCGCGCCTGGTCCGGGTGGCGCTCGTCGCCGCGGCCGTCGCGCAGCTGGCGCTGGTCGGGCTGCTCACCCTGCCCACGGTGTTCGCCGTGGCCTACGTCCTGGGCATGGTGGGGCAGGTGCTCAAGCTGTGCACCGACGCCGCGGTGCAGGGCGAGGCGCGCGACGGCGTGCTGGGCCGGGTGTTCGCGATCTACGACATCGTCTTCAACGTCGGCTTCGTCGCCGCCGTGACGGCGGCCGCGTTCCTCAGCCCGCCGGACGGTCGGGCGCCCGCGCTGTTCGCCGCGAGCGCGGGGCTCTACCTCGTCGGCCTGCTCGGTCACGACCTCGCGCTGCGCCGCCGCGCGAGGTCGTGACCGAGCCGGACTCCCACGGTCAGGCCAGGTTCTCCGCCGCCCAGGCGCGCAGCTCGGCCTCGGCCTGCTCGCGGGTCAGCGGGCCGCGCTCCATCCGCACCGCCAGCAGGTGCTTGTACGCCTTGCCGACCTGCGGGCCCGGCCGCAGCCCGAGCAGTTCCATGATCTCGTTGCCGTCCAGGTCGGGCCGGATGGCGTCGAGCTCCTCGCGCTCGCGCAGCTCGACGATGCGCTGCTCGAGCGAGTCGTAGGAGCGCTGCAGCGCGGCCGCGCGGCGGCGGTTGCGGGTGGTGCAGTCGGAGCGGACGAGCTTGTGCAGCCGCTCCAGCAGGGGGCCGGCGTCGGTGACGTAGCGGCGCACCGCCGAGTCGGTCCACTCGCCGCTGGAGTAGCCGTGGAAGCGCAGGTGCAGGAACACCAGCTGGGCGACCTCGTCGACCACCACCTTCGGGTAGCGCAGCTCGCGCAGCCGCTTGCGGACCAGCTTCGCCCCGACGACCTCGTGGTGGTGGAAGCTGACCCGCCCGTCGGCCTCCTTGCGGCGGGTGTCGGGCTTGCCCACGTCGTGCAGCAGGGCGGCGAGGCGCAGCACCAGGTCGGGGCCGTCGGTCTCGCGCTCGATCGCCTGCTCCATCACGACCAGCGAGTGCGTGTAGACGTCCTTGTGCTGCATGTGCTCGTCGATGGCCAGCCGCATGGCCGGCACCTCGGGCAGGACGCGGTCGGCCATGCCGGTGTCGACCATCAGCTCGACGCCGCGCCGCGGGTGCGCCCCCATGATCATCTTGGTCAGCTCGACCTGCACCCGCTCGCGGGTGATCCGGTCGAGCTGGTCGGCCATGGCGGTGATGGCCCCGACGACCCGGGGCGCGGGCTCGAAGCCCAACTGGGAGACGAACCGGGCGGCGCGCAGCATGCGCAGCGGGTCGTCGGAGAACGACTGCTGCGGGGTCGCCGGCGTGTCGAGCGTGCCGGTGGCCAGCGCGGCCAGGCCGCCGTGCGGGTCGACGAAGCGGTGCGGGGTCGAGGTCAGCTCGACGGCCATCGCGTTCACCGTGAAGTCGCGCCGGACCAGGTCCTCGGTGATCGAGTCGCCGAACGCCACGACCGGGTTGCGGCTGACGCCGTCGTAGGCGTCGGCGCGGAACGTCGTGATCTCCACGGTGCTGCCCCGGCGGACGGCACCGACCGTGCCGAACGCGATGCCGGTGTCCCAGATCGCCTCCGCCCAGCCGTTCAGGACCGCCTGGATCGCCTCCGGGCGGGCGTCGGTGGTGAAGTCGAGGTCGTGGGACGGGCGGCCGAGCAGGGCGTCGCGGACACTGCCGCCGACGAGGTACAACCGGTACCCGGCGGCGGCGAACCGGTCCGCCAGCTCCTGGGCAACCGGGCCGACCTGGACCATCTCCACGACCGCATTCTCCTGGGCCCGGACGAGGTCATCGGGGACGGGCATCGCAACTGCGGACACGGCGATCCAGTCTACGGACGCGACCGCGGCCGCTCACCGGCATATGCACCGCGCCCGACCGCGTGGAACCGGCGGGTTGCCGATCGACGTCGTTACCATCCCCACATGTCCACATCCCGCGGTCGCGCCGGAGGGCGCCGCGGGAAGCGACCCGCGGAGCGCAGGCGGCGCCTGCGCACGGTCGACGAGACGTCGGCCGGCGGGCTCGTCGTCGACCACGCCTCGGGCACCGCCGCGGTCATCGGCCGCCTCGACCGCAGGGGCAGGCTGCTGTGGTCGCTGCCCAAGGGCCACATCGAGGCCGGTGAGACCGCCGAGGAGGCGGCGGTGCGCGAGGTCGAGGAGGAGACCGGCATCATCGGTCGGGTGGTCGCACCACTGGGCACCATCGACTTCTGGTTCGTCGCCGAGGACCGCCGCGTGCACAAGACCGTGCACCACTTCCTGCTGCGCGCGCTGGGCGGCGAGCTGTCCGACTCCGACATCGAGGTGTCCGAGGTGGCCTGGGTCCCGCTCGTCGAGCTGGAGTCCCGGCTGGCCTACGCCGACGAGCGGCGGTTGATCCGGCGGGCCACCGAGTTGCTGGAGGAGACGGCGTGAAGCCGGTCGCGGCCCTGGTCGCGATCACCCTGCTGCTGCTCGTCGGGCCGCTGGCCGGGGCGGCGGGGGCCGACCAGCCGGCCGGCGCGCCCGACCCGGGGTCCGGGCGCGTCGAGCAGCGCGACGGGGTGGCGGGTCCGCTGCGGCTCGACATCAGCCAGCTGGCTCCCCGGGTGGTCACCGCGAACGGCCCGGGCGCGCTGAGCGTCGTCGGCACGCTCACCAACACCGGCGACCGCCCGGTCGACGACCTGGTCGTGCGGGTGCAGCGCAGCGAGGCGCTGCGCACCGAGGGCCAGCTCCGCGACGCGCTGGACGGCTCGGCCGCCACCGACGCCGTCACCCCGCAGTTCACCGAGCTGCCCGGCGAGCTGGCCCCGGGCGCGCAGGTGCCGGTGCGGCTGTCGGTGCCGCTGCGCGGCGCCCCGCAGGAGGGTCTCGCGCTCAGCACGGCGGGCGTCTACGAACTGCTGGTCAACGTGAACGGGGTCCCGGAGGGGGGATCGCGGGCCCGGCTCGCCGGCACCCGGCTGCTGCTGCCGGTGCTGTCGCTGCCGGCCGGCCCGGACGGCGAGGACGCGGTCCCGCCCCGGCCGGCGGAGCCCACGCCGTTCGCGATGCTCTACCCGATCACCGACGCGCCGCACCGGCTGTCCACGGTGCCCGGCCAGGCCCCGCTGCTCACCGACGACACGCTGGCCACCTCCTTGGCCCCGGACGGCCGGCTGGGCGGGCTGCTGTCGGCGCTGACCGAGTCGGCCCCGGTGGGCTCGGCGCTCCGCCAGGCGATCTGCCTGGCCGTCGACCCCGACCTGGTCGACACCGTGGGGGCCATGCGCGGCGGCTACAACGTCCTGGGGGCCGACGGCGCGCTCGTACCGGGCACCGGCGCGCAGGCCGCCGCGGCCTGGCTCGACCAGCTCACCGCGGTCGCCGCCGACACCTGCGTCCTCGCGCTGCCCTACGCCGACGCCGACCTGGCCGCGCTCACCAGGGGTGGGCAGGGCGCGCTGGCCACCGGGTCGATCGGGCAGGGCCGGGAGGTGCTGACCGCGGTGCTGGGCGGGGCGGCCGTGGTGAGCGACGTGACCTGGCCGGCGGCCGGGCTGCTCGACGGCCCGACCATGGACGCGGTGGCCGCGGCGGGCAACCGCACGGTGCTGCTGTCCGCGGACGGCGTCGAGCAGCGCCGCACGACGCGCGTCACCGGCGTCGTCCCGGTCGAGACCGCGCAGCCCAGCGCCGACGCCGTGCAGACGGCCGTGCTGACCGACCCGCTGCTCACCTCGGCGCTCACCGGCCCGGTCGCCGCGGACGAGCCCCGCCGCGGGGTCGCCGCGACGGTCAGCAGCCCGGCGGGCGGCGGGGGCGCGCTCGCCACCCAGGACGGGCTCGGCGCGCTGGCCTTCCGCGTCCAGGGCGGCGACGCCACCGACGACGGCCCGCTCGTGCTGGCCCCGCCGCACGCCT
>NZ_JAHDTH010000214.1 GCF_018531445.1 Pseudonocardia lacus | reverse complement strand
GCCTCGGCGGCGGCGCCCAGCCAACCGGCCGGGGGCCGGGCGGCGCGCAGGTCCGGCTCGGCGTCCAGGAGCCGGTCGCGCAGGCGCGCGAGCCTGCGGGCGGCGGAGTCGAGGGGCGCCGGGTCCCAGCGCCGGACGTCGGCGAGCGCGACCATCCGCGGGCCTTCAGGCCGGTCCGGCCGGCACGCCGGCGGCCTCGGCGTCGAGGTAGGCGCGGGCGGAGGCGGTGAGCGCGTCGGACTGGCGGCGCACCCGCTCGCCCAGCGCGGCCAGCGCCGTGGAGATCACCGGGTCGGAGCCCGCGGCGGCGGCGCTGCGGCTGCCGGGCAGCGCGGCGGCGATCTCGCGCAGCGGGTCGGAGACATCGAGTCCGACCAGCGCTCCGGCCGCTCGTCCGGCGGCCCGTCCGGCCGCGGTGACCAGGTCGGTCGACACCTCGAACCCATCCACGTCGGGCAGGTTAGGGGGACGACGGGTCGCCGCGTGGGCGAACGGGCGAACAGGGTCAGCCGGCGTCGCCGCTGTCGGCGACGGCCGCGGCCGCGTCGGCGAGCCCGAGCTTGGTCCGCACCCGGCCGAGGAAGTCGATCTCGTCGAGGCGCACCAGCCGGGCGCCGACCGGGTCGGCGTGCACGGAGACCCAGTCGCCGGGGTCGAGCACGCCGCGCAGCGCACCGTCGACGCTCACCGCGACCTGCCCCGACCGCTCCAGCACCTGCACGGCGACCCGCTGCTCCCGGGCCAGCACGAGGCTGCGGTTGAAGCTCATGTGCGGGGCCACCGGGGTCAGCACCAGCCCGGCGAGCGCGGGGGAGAGCACCGGGCCGCCGGCGGCGAAGCTGTAGGCGGTCGAGCCGGTGGGCGTGGAGACGATCACGGCGTCGGCGGAGTAGGAGACGAACCGGCGGCCGTCGACGAAGATCGCCACGCTGGCCTGGCGGTCGCGGGCGAGCTTCTCGAACACCACGTCGTTGAGCGCGTGGATCTCCAGGGGGACGCCGGCGTCCGGGTCGCCGTGCACGCGGGGCCGCACCTGGGGAGCGGGCAGCGCCGGGCCGCGGCCGTAGCGCAGCAGCGCCTCGATGCCCGGCGGGATCGCCAGCGGGCGCGACGCGCACATGGTCAGGGTGAGCCGCTCGTCGATCTCGTACCGGTCGGCCAGCACGGCGTCGAGCGCGTCGGTGAGGCCGTCGGCCTCGACGACGGTGAGGAAGCCGACGCGCCCGACGTCGACGCCGAGAACCGCGGCCCCGCCGGCCACGGCGATCCGCGCCCCGCGCAGGAAGGTGCCGTCGCCGCCGATGGTGACCACCAGTTCGGGGTGGCCGGCGCGGGCGGCCTCCTCGGCCGCGGAGAGCCGGCCGTCGCCCGACCAGACGTCGATCTCGGCGCAGGTGACGCCGCAGCGGGCGGCCCACGCGCGCGCGACCTCGGCCGCCTCGGCCGCTCGGGACTTGCCGCCGTGCACCACCAGGCCGAGCGTCCGCAGCTGCATCGCCCGAGCCTACGGAGTGATCACCCTAGGCTCGGCAGTGCAGGGGTCGGCCGCCGTTGTAGGCGATCATGTCGCCGAAGGCCGCGCCGAGGTCGATCGGGGCGCCGCGCTCCGCGCCCCGCAGTTCGGCGTAGGCGCGGTGCAGGTTGCCGACGATCCGCTCGGTCTCGCTCCACGCCGCGTACTCGCCGAGGTCGGTCTCCCGGGCGGCCTCCAGCGGCGCGAGCCCGGCCGCGACGCCGCGGCGGGCGACGTCCTGCACGAACCGCAGGTAGCCCAGCGTGGCCTCGATCAGGTCGGGCTCGCAGAGCGGTCCGTGGCCGGGCACGATGGTCCGCGCCCCCAGCGGCGCGATCACGGACTCCAGCACCTCGATCGCCCCGGCGACCGAACCGGACAGCAGGAACGGCGTCCCGCCCTGGAACAGCAGGTCGCCCGCGTAGAGCACGGAGCGGTCGGGGACCCACAGGATCGAGTCGTTCGTGGTGTGCGCGGGGGTGCCGACGTGGCGGACCTCGCAGCGCAGGTCGTCGACCCACAGCGTGACGCCCTCGGTGTAGGTCAGGAACGGTGGCGCCGGGGGCAGCTCGCCCCAGTCGACCGGCTCGAAGATCCGGTCCAGCGGCAGCGGACCGGCGGCCAGGACCTCCGCGCGGGTGCGCTCGTGGGCGACGATCGTGGCGCCGGGGAACCAGCCGTTGCCGGCGACGTGGTCGGGGTGGCTGTGGGTGTTGACCAGCGTGTGGATCGGCCCGCCCGACAGGCCCGCGACCGCGTCGACGAACGCCCGGGTGCGCCGCTCGGTGGAGCTGGAGTCGACCGCGACCGCGCCGTTCGCGCCCACCAGGAAACCGGTGTTGTTGATGAACCAGCTGCCGTCGGGCTGGATGTAGGCGTAGAGCCCGCCGCCGAGGTCCTCCACCCGTGGGGTGCTGTCGCCCATCGATCCTCCGTGCGTCCGGGAAGCGGGACGGTCCAGGCTATCGGCGGGACCACGACGGGAGGAGCGCCATGGACGACTACGAGCTGAGGCCGATCGGACGGGTGGAGTCGCCGCTGCGCGACCGGGCGAGCGCGCCGAAGCAGGGCACCGGGGCCCCGGACGCCTGGGTGGTGTTCGACCCGCGCTACGCCGAGGGGCTCGGCGACGTCGAGGTCGGCGTCGACGTCCTGCTGCTGACCTGGTTCGACCGCGCCGACCGGTCGGTGCTGGCCACCCGGCCGCGCGACGACCCGGCCAACCCGATGACCGGCGTGTTCAGCACCCGCTCGCCCGACCGCCCCAACCCCATCGGCCTGCACCGCGTGCGGGTCCTCGCCGTCGACGGCGTGCGCGTGCGGGTGGGGCCGCTGGAGGCGCTGGACGGGACCCCGGTCGTCGACCTCAAGCCGGTGCTGGACGCCGCCGAGCGCTGAGCCTCACGACTCCTGGCCGGGCCTGCGGTGCCGCGAGGAGCGCATGGTCATCGCCAGGTCGGCGAGCCGTCGGGTGGGGCAGGGCCAGGGCAGGTGCGGGGTGCCCCGGCCCGGGCGGCCGCAGACCGGGTCCACGCACATGCCGTCCTCGCCGCTGACGTGCCGGAGCCGGAGCGCGGCGACCAGCTTCGGCATCCCGGCCAGCTCGGCGACGGCGCGCACGTAGATGGGCGTGTTCGGGTCGTTCACTTCGGGTGACCTCCTGACTGCGGAAGGCCATCAAAAACTGTGCAAGCTAGGCGCACTACAGCTTCTAGGCATAACCACCCATCTGAAGTAGCAACCCGATCTAACCTGCCCGAATGGCCGAAGATCAGCCGAAGCACCCGCGACCAGGTGTCGAGTACCTGAAGTCCGGTGAGGTCGCGAAGCTGCTCGGGATCAGCCAGACATCTTTCAACCGGATGGTGGCCTCCGGGCTCATCCGTCCAACGTGGACTACTCCGGCCGGGGGTCACGGCCGGTACCTGTGGGAGGACGTCGAGCGCCAGGTCGCCGAGATCCGCCGCAAGCGCGGCGAGCGCCCCTGACACGCCTGGCTCCTCCCCGGCCCGGCGCCCCGACGCCCGTCGTCCTCGCAGGGGCGCTGGGGTCTGCGCAGGTGCTGTGGCGCCTGCGGGGACCCGGGCGCCCCTGCGAAGAGGCGTCAGGGGCGGGACAGGGCCGCGCGGATCCGGGCGGCGACCGGCGTGAAGTCGGCGAGGTCCGCCCAGGTCCAGCGGACCACGGCCAGGCCGGCCGCGCGCAGGGCGTCCTCGCGGAGCTTCTCGGCGAACACCGCCTCGCCCGGCTCCTGGCCCGGGCGCAGCAGCCGCCCGTACTTCACCCGGCCGTCGAACTCCCCGACCACGCCCTCCCCGACCACACCGCATTCCCACCAGAAGTCCACCCGCCGCAGGCGGCCGTCCGGGGTCCGCACCTCGTGCTGCGACACGGGCGCCGGCAGGCCGGCCCGGTGCAGGGCCAACCGGCTGCGGCTCTCACCGGGGCTCTCCGCGCCCCCGTCGGCGAAGGCGACCAGTCGTCGGGCGGCGGTGTTGCCCCGGCGGTGGCCGCCCAGCTCGACGGCCCGGTCGAGCTCGGCGCGGGTGACGAGGTGGCGGTGCAGGGCGGCGTCCGCCGGGACCAGCGCCGACTCCAGCGGCAGCGTTCGGGCGAGGTCCGCGACGGTACGGGCGATGGAGGTGACCGGCACGCCGTCGACGGCGACGACCTCGTCGGGCTCCAGTGCCGCGGCGTGCAGGTCGAGGTAGGTGCTGCGGCGGGCGCCGGAGCGGCGGTCGCGGGTGGCCCGGACCCGGTCGACGTCGAACGGGTGGTGCGGGCCGAACCAGATCGGCAGTCCGTGCATGACCGCCGCCGACACGTGGCTGATCACGGCACCGGGCGCCAGGCGGGGGACGGCCGCGAGGACCGCCAGCCGGTGGCGGGCCGCGCCCTCCTCGGCCGCCCGCAGCTCCTCGGGACCGGCCACCACGTAGGCGCCCGGGCGCACCCGCGCGACGGCCCCCGTTCGCCGCAGCCTGCGCAGCTCGTCGTCGCTCATCCCGACCGCCAGCAGCTCCGAGCGCCACCACAGCCCCCGCGCGACCAGCCCGTCCCCCACGTCCCCCACCGGATCCATGCGGCACACCCTTGCCCAGGCGCGTCGCCCAGCGGGCCCGAACGGGAGAATCACCCCGTCTTCGCAGGGGCGCCGTGGCCGGCGCAGGTGCTACAGCACCTGCGCGGACCACACGGCCCCTGCGAAGACGACCTCAGACGACCTGGCGGTCGCGGCCCTCCCAGAACGGCTTGCGCAGGTCCTTCTTGAGGATCTTGCCGGTGGGGTTGCGCGGCAGCTCGTCGACGACGTCGACCGACTTGGGCGCCTTGAACGCGGCGAGGTTCTCCCGGGCGTAGGCGACGAGGGCGTCCGGGTCGACGGTCTGGCCGGGCGCGGCGACGACGATCGCCTTGGGGACCTCGCCCCAGCGATCGTCCGGGACGCCGATCACGGCGACGTCGCCGATGGTCGGGTGCTCGGCCAGGACGCGCTCGATCTCGGCCGGGTAGATGTTCTCCCCACCCGAGATGATCATGTCCTTGATCCGGTCGGTGACGTAGAGGTAGCCGTCGGCGTCGATGTGCCCGCCGTCGCCCGAACGCAGCCAGCCGTCCTCGGTGACCGCCGCGGTGGTGGCCTCCGGCTTGCCCCAGTAGCCGCCCATGAGCTGGTCGGTGCGCACCCAGACCTCGCCGGGCTCGCCGGTCGGCACCGGCTCGCCGCTGGCGGGATCGCGGATCTCGATCTCCACGCCGTGGGTCGGGGTGCCCGCCGAGATCAGCCGGTGCTCCACGGCCGGGTTCTCGTGGTCCTCCGGGCCCAGCGAGCTGACCACGCCGCACGCCTCGGTCATGCCGTAGACCTGGTGCATCACGCCGGGGAACAGCTTCAGGCAGGCCCGCAGCACCGGTAGCGGCATCGGCGAGGCGCCGTAGGAGACCGCCTGCAGCGAGGAGAAGTCGCGCTCGGCGATCCCGGGCAGCGCCACGATGACCGCCAGCAGGGCCGGGACCAGGAAGGTGTGGGTGATCCGGTCGCGCTCGATCATGTCCACGACGGCCGTCGGGTCGGGCAGGCGCAGCATGTGGATCTGAGCGCCGGCCGCGATCGCCAGCAGCGCGTAGCTGGTGCCGCCGACGTGGAACAGCGGCATCGCGACCTGCACGCGCCCGTCGTCGGCGAGCTCGAAGTCGACCATGACGTTGCGGGCGTGGGCGAGCATCCCGCCGTGGGTCAGCATGGCGCCCTTGGGGAAGCCGGTGGTGCCCGACGTGTAGAGCTGCACGAAGCAGTCGCCCGGCTCGGCCGGGTGCACCTCGGCGTCGGGCTCGTGCGCGCCCAGCCAGGCCTCGTACTCGTCGCCGTCGCCGCCGATGTGGATCACCTGCTCGACGGCCGGGATCTTGTCGCGCAGCTGCGCGGCGGCGCCGGCGAACTCCGGGCCGACGAACAGCAGCCGCGCCCCGGCGTCGTTGATGACGTAGACGATCTCCGGCGGGGCCAGCCGGAAGTTGACCACGGCGTTGGCCGCGCCGATCTGCGCGCAGGCCAGCGTCAGCTCGATGCAGGAGGGGTGGTTCAGGTCGAGCACGGCGATCCGGTCGCCCGGCCGCACCCCGGCGGCCCGCAGCGCCGCGGCCACCCGCCGGACCCGCTGGGCCAGCTCGGCCCAGGTGCGGGTGGTGCCCTCGAAGGTGATGGCCGGCGCCTGCGGGCGCTCGGACTCCCAGCGGGCGAGGGTGGTGGTGTAGTCGGAGAGCTGAGCGGTCATCGGTCGGGCTCCTTCGTCGGCGCCAAGCAGCCGGCAGCGTGCGACCTGTGTCACACGCCCGGGGTAGTGCAGCTTGGTGGGCGAAAAGCCCGGCTGTCCAGATCCGTTTGGAGACCGTCCCCGCCCCCGTCCCCGCAGGCGGGCGGGGGCGGGGGCGGGGGCGGGGCGGGCTACAGGCCGAGGGCGGTGCGCAGGACGGTGGCCTCCTCGAGGATCCCCCGTTGGGTGATCGCGGCGTGCTCGACCAGGCCGGAGCCGTGGAACGTGCCGGGGAACAGGTGCAGCTCGACGGTCACCCCCGCGGCGAGCAGCGCCTGCGCGTAGGCGATGCCCTCGTCGCGCAGGGGGTCGAAGTGCATCACCGAGATGTAGGTCGGCGGGAGGCCGGCGAGGTCGGTCGCGCGGGCCGGCGCGGCGTAGGGCGAGACGCCGTCGGTGCCGGGCACGCCCTCGCCGAGGTAGGCGTTCCAGCTGATGACCGCGCGGGGGCGGCTCCAGATCGGGGTGTCGGTGAAGGCCGTCATGCTCGGGGTGGTCAGCCGGTCGTCGAGCTCGGGGATGGCCAGGAACTGGAAGGCGATGTGCGGGCCGCCGCGGTCGCGGGCCAGCAGCGCCAGCCCGGCCGCCAGCCCGCCGCCCGCGCTGGTGCCGCGCACGGCGATGCGGCGGGGGTCGACGCCCAGCTCCTCGGCGTGCTCCGCGGTCCACGCCAGGCCGGCGTGGACGTCCTCCAGCGGCCCGGGGAACGGGGTCTCCGGGGCCAGCCGGTAGTCCACCGACACCACGACGACGCCCAGCTCGCGGGCCAGCTGGACGTTGCGGGCGTGATCGGTGCTCAGGTCGCCGAGCACGAACCCGCCGCCGTGCACGTCGTAGATCGCGGCCGGGGCGCTCACCCGCTCCGGCCGGTAGACCCGCAGGGGCACCTCCGGGGCGCCGTCGCGTCCCGGGGCGGACCGGTCCTCGACGTGCACTCCGGTGGTGTCCGGCTCCGGCTGCTCGGCGATCATCGCCGCGAAGCCGGCCCGCGCGGCGGGCAGGTCGTCGATGGCGACGGCGGGCAGCAGGGGGATCACGGCCGCGAGCTCGGGGTCGAACGCGTAGGTCATCGGTCCTCCGGTGGTCGGCACTGACTGTCATCGGCACTGACTGTCATCGGCACTTGCCACCGGATCATGCGTCACCCGCCGCGACCCGTCGAGAACGAACTCGTCGTGAGTATGGACCGGTCCAATCCACCACAACTTCGTTCTCGACGGGGTCGGTGGGGTGGCGGGGGATCGGGCACACTGCGGGGATGGATGATCCGGTCGGGGGGTCGGACGGCGTGTTCGGGGCGACGCTCGCCACCGGGCCGGAGCCGGAGAGCGTGCTGCTGCCCGGGCACGACGTGCCGCTGGGCCGCTACACGACCGTGCGCAGGCTGCTGCCGCTGCGGCAGCGGCGGATGGTCGGGGCCTGGTGCTTCGTCGACCACTTCGGGCCCGAGGACGTGCGCGACCGGCCGGGCATGCAGGTCCCGCCGCACCCGCACACCGGCCTGCAGACCGTCACCTGGCTCGTCGAGGGCGAGATCGTGCACCGCGACAGCCTGGGCAGCGACCAGGCGATCCGGCCCGGCCAGCTCAACCTGATGACCTCCGGGCACGGGATCGCGCACTCCGAGCAGTCGCCGGCCGACCACCCGCCCGGCATGCACGGCCTGCAGCTGTGGGTCGCGCTGCCGGAGTCGGCCCGCCACGGCGAGCCGCGCTTCGAGCACCACGCCGACCTGCCGGTCCGCCACGACGGCGACGCCACGGTCACCGTGCTGGTCGGCGAGTACGGCGGGCTGCGGTCCCCGGCGCGGGTGCACACGCCGCTCCTCGGCGTCGAGGTCGTGGTGCCCGGCCCCGCCGCGCTGCGGTTGCCGCTGGACGCCGGGTTCGAGCACGGGGTGCTGCTCATGGCGGGCGCGGCGACGGTCGCCGGCACCGCACTGGAACCGGGATCACTGCTCCACCTCTCGCCGGGGCGCGCCGAGGCGTCGGTCGAGGTGGACCGGGCCGCGCGGATCGTGCTGCTGGGCGGGGAGCCGTTCGACGAGGACCTGGTCATGTGGTGGAACTTCGTGGGACGCACCCACGAGGACATCGCCCGCGCCCGCGACGACTGGATGGCCGGTCGCCGCTTCGGCGCGGTCGTGGACTGCTCCCACCCACCGCTGCCGGCCCCGGAGCTGCCGACCGTGCGGCTCAAGGCCCGCGACCGGCACGGCCGCACGCGGGGGACCGCCTGACGGAAGGCGCCTTCCCGGCGCACCCGGTCACCGACCACGATCGGACGGGAAGATCACCTCGACGGGGAGGCGGGCGTGCCCACAGCACCAGCAGGACCGGACCTGGAGTTCGGCCTCTTCGACTGGGTCGACGCGGCGCCGGGCCGCGACCCCGCCGACGTCTACGACGCGCGGCTGGACCTGCTCGCCGAGGCCGACCGGGGCGGCTTCGCCGTCTACCACCTGGCCGAGCACCACGGCACCCCGCTCGGGATGGCGCCCTCGCCCGCGGTGTTCCTGGCCGCGGCGGCCCGGGTGACGCGCCGCATCCGGCTCGCCCCGACGACGTTCGTCGTGCCGCTGTACGACCCGCTGCGGCTGGCCGAGGAGATCGCGATGCTCGACCAGCTCAGCCGCGGGCGGCTGGAGGTCGGGGTGGGCAAGGGCTCCTCGCCCATCGAGGCCGCGATGTACGGCGTCGAGCCCCCGGAGGCCGCGCGGCGGTTCGACGCCGAGGTGGCGGCCGTGCTCGGGGCGCTGGAGACGGGGGTCTTCCGGCGCCCGGGTGGCGGCGCCGACGTCGCCCTGCACCTGACCGCGCACCAGCGCCCGCACCCGCCGCTGTGGTACCCGACGACCAACCCCGCCTCGGTCCCCGGGCTGGGGGAGCGCGGCTACAACGTGCTGTTCGGGTTCGGGTTCGTCACCCCGCCGCCGGAGGTCGTGCGCGAGCAGCGCGACGCCTTCACCGCCCGCTTCCACGAGGCACGCGCGGGGGGCGGCGCGGGCCACTGGGGAGACCGGGCGGCGCCGCGGTTCGGGACCATGCGCCACGTGCTCGTCGCGCCGACCGACGAGGAGGCCGTCGCGCTGGCCCGCCCGGCGTTCGCCGACCACTACGCCAGCTTCGCCCACCTGTGGCGCGCGCACGGGGACGCGCGCTTCGCGACGACCCCGGACGTCGAGGACCTGGCCGCCAGGGGACAGTTCCTGCTGGGTTCGCCGCGGACCGTCGCCGACCGGATCGCCGCGCTCGCCGCCGCGACCGGGGTCGACTACCTCGCCTGCGCCTTCGCGTGGGGCTCGCTGGCGCCGGCGGACTCGCTGCGCTCGCTGCGGCTGTTCCGCGACGAGGTGGCGCCTGCCGTGCGCGCGGCCACCGGGGCCGCGGCCCGTTCCTGACCGCCGCGACGGTCAACGCCGTGCCTACTTCGGCACCTGCCGCATGAAGATCGACGGGGCCAACCCGTCGGCCTTGGGGCGGAACTCCTTCTCGACCTTCTCGGCGAGGTCGGCGAGGTCCCACGCGCCGTCGGAGGACACCGACGCGATCACCTCCGGGGTGTTCCACAGCCGCACCTCGTGCCCACCGGCGCCGATGGTGCGCCCGGAGAGCCAGTCGGAGCCGGTGCCGGCGAGGTAGGCGACGATCGGGGCGATGTTGTCCGGGGACATCTCGGGGCGGGCGCCGCCGTCGCCGACGCGCTTCTCGGTGGGCACGGTGGCGGTGAGGCGGGTCTCGGCGGCGGGGGCGATGGCGTTGGCCGTGACGCCGTAGCGGCCCAGGCTGTTGGCCAGCGAAGCGGTCAGCCCGATGATGCCCATCTTCGCGGCCGCGTAGTTCGGCTGGCCAGGGGAGCCCTGCAGCGCCGAGTCCGAGGTGAAGTTGACGATCCGGTAGTGGCCGTCGGGGTTGCGCTGCTCGCGCCAGTAGGCCGCGGCCGGCTTGATCGTGGCGAAGTGCCCGCGCAGGTGCACCCGGATCACCGCGTCCCAGTCCTGCTCGGGCAGATTGAAGATCATCCGGTCGCGCAGGATGCCGGCCGTGTTGACCAGCACGTCGAGCCGGCCGTAGCGCTCGACGGCCAGCTCCACGAGCCGCTGGCCGGTGGCGGTGTCGGCGACGTCGCCGCCGTCGGCGACGGCCTGCCCGCCCGCGGCGGTGATCTCCTCGGCGACCTGGTTCGCCGGGCCGGGGTCGGCGCCGCTGCCGTCGGGCTCGGCGCCGAGGTCGTTCAGCACCAGGTGCGCGCCCTCGGCGGCGAACAGCCGGGCGATCGACGCCCCGATCCCCCTGCCGGCCCCGGTGATGATCGCGACCCGCCCGTCGAGCGTCCCCATGCGCTGCCTCCTCGATCGACTCTGATCAGCTCCCGCGAGCAGAGCACGAGCGCGCCCGCCGGGCAAGGTCGTCGGAGCCGGCTCGCCGCCGAGGGGTGGGGCCTGCCGCTACTTGGACTTGGGGTCGTCGTCGGGCTGGACCTCCCGCCCGATCTGCTGGGCCGCGGCCTCGCCCGGATCGGCGTGGCGCCCGGCGTGGCTCTCGGCCCTGATCCGCTCGACCATGTGCGGGTAGTGCAGCTCGAACGCCGGGCGCTCGGAACGCACCCGGGGCAGCTCGGTGAAGTTGTGCCGCGGCGGCGGGCAGGTGGTGGCCCATTCCAGCGAGTTCCCGAAGCCCCACGGGTCGTCCACCGTGGCCACCCGCCCGTAGCGGTAGCTGCGGAAGACGTTCCAGATGAACGGCAGCACCGACGCGCCCAGCACGAAGGCGCCGATCGAGGAGACGGCGTTGAGCACGGTGAAGTCGTCGGTGGGCAGGTAGTCGGCGTAGCGGCGGGGCATGCCCTCGTTGCCCAGCCAGTGCTGCACCAGGAACGTCATGTGGAACCCGACGAAGGTCAGCCAGAAGTGGGCCTTGCCCCAGGTCTCGTCCAGGAAGCGGCCGGTCATCTTCGGGAACCAGAAGTAGATGCCGGCGTAGGTGGCGAACACGATCGTGCCGAACAGCACGTAGTGGAAGTGGGCCACCACGAAGTAGGTGTCCGAGACGTGGAAGTCCAGCGGCGGCGAGGCCAGCAGGACCCCGGTCAGGCCGCCGAACAGGAAGGTGGCCAGGAACCCGATGGAGAACAGCATCGGGGTCTCGAAGGTCAGCTTGCCCTTCCACATGGTGCCGATCCAGTTCACGAACTTGATGCCGGTGGGTACCGCGATCAGGAACGTGGTCAGCGAGAAGAACGCCAGCAGCACCGCGCCGGTGGCGTACATGTGGTGCGCCCACACCGCGATCGACAGCCCCCCGATCGCGATCGTGGCGAAGATGAGGGTCCGGTAGCCGAAGAGGGGTTTGCGGCTGAACACCGGCAGGATCTCGGTCACGATGCCGAAGAAGGGCAGCGCGACGATGTAGACCTCGGGGTGGCCGAAGAACCAGAACAGGTGCTGCCAGAGGATGGCCCCGCCGTTGGCCGGGTCGAACACGTGGGCGCCGAGGTGGCGGTCGGCCAGCAGGCCCAGCAGGGCGGCGGTGAGCACCGGGAAGGCGATCAGGATGAGGATCGCGGTGACGAAGATGTTCCAGGTGAAGATCGGCATCCGGAACATCGTCATGCCGGGGCAGCGCATGCAGACGATGGTCGTGATGAAGTTGACCGCGCCCAGGATGGTGCCCAGACCGGCCACCACGAGCCCGGTGATCCACAGGTCGGCGCCGGTGCCGGGGGAGCGGATCGCGTCCGACAGCGGGGTGTAGGCGAACCAGCCGAAGTCGGCCGCGCCGCCCGGGGTGATGAATCCGGCCAGCACCGTGAGCCCGCCGAACAGGAACAGCCAGTAGGAGAACGCGTTGAGCCGGGGGAAGGCGACGTCGGGCGAGCCGATCTGCAGCGGCACGATGTAGTTGGCGAACGCGAACAGGATCGGCGTGGCGTAGAGCAGCAGCATGATCGTGCCGTGCATGGTGAACAGCTGGTTGTACTGCTCGTTGGACAGGAACTGCTGTCCGGGCACCGCGAGCTCGCCGCGCATCAGCAGCGCCATCGCCCCGCCGGCCAGGAAGAACCCGAACGACGTGACCATGTAGAGGATCGCGATGTCCTTGGGGTCGGTCGTGCGCAGCATCCGCGCGAACGCCGAACCCCGGGGCGTGCGGCGGGCCGGGTACGGGCGGGCCTGGACCGGGGCCGGCGAGACGGTCGCCATGTCCTCCCCCTGACGGTCGACGGCAGGTGGCGCAAGGGTGCTCCTGTCCGCGCCACGAGGCAACTACTGAGCGCTGCGGGACGACCGGTCGCGGCGCGCCGGCTCCCGCGCTCGGCGTCGGTCCGGCTCAGCGCCCGGTCGCGCCGACCCGCAGCCCGGCCTCGCGCTGCTCGCGGATGCCGCGCCAGGCCGCCTCGACGTGGTGGTCGCGGGTCTGCGGCGAGCCGACGGCGAAGCGCAGCACGACGCGGTCGTGCACCTTGGCGTGGGTGAGGTAGAGCTGCCCGCCCGCGTTCAGCCGCTCCAGCAGGTCGAGGGTGCGGCGGTCGGCATCGTCGGGGTCGGCGCCGGGCCACAGCGGCCGGAAGCAGACCAGGCCGAGCGGGTGGTGGGGCAGCAGCTCGAAGCCCGGGTCGTCGGCGACCATCGCGGCCAGGTGCTGGGCCAGGCGCACGCCGGTGCGGATGTGCTCGGCCAGGCCCCGCGCGCCGTACCAGCGGATCACCAGCCACAGCTTGAGCGCCCGGAACCGCCGCCCAAGCGGCACCTGCCAGTCGCGGTAGTCGATCACCGCCCCGGACTCGGTCGCCCGGTTGCGCAGGTACTCCGGCATGATCGACAGTGCCTCGATCAGCGGCGCCCGGTCGGCCACCCACAGCAGGCTGCAGTCGAAGTTGGTCAGCAGCCACTTGTGCGGGTCCATGCAGTAGGAGTCGGCGTGCTCGGCGACCCCGTCGTTGATCCAGCGCAGCTCCGGGCACACGGCCGCGGAACCGGCCCAGGCGGCGTCGATGTGCAGCCAGACGCCGTGGCGGGTGGTGACCTCGCCGATGCGGCGCACCGGGTCGATGGCGCCGGTCGCCGTCGTGCCGATGGTCGCGCAGACCATCGCCGGGGCCAGCCCGGCCGCCACGTCGGCGTCGATCAGGGCGGCGAGGTGCCCGGGGTCCATCGCGAGGGTGTCGGGGTCGACGTCGACCACCCGCAGCGCGTCCGCGTCGAGCCCGGCGATGCGGGCCGCCTTCTCCACCGACGAGTGCGCCTGCGCGGTCAGGTAGACCGTCGGCCGGGCGGTGGCCGACCCGGCGCGGGCCCGGCGCAACGCGGCGACGAGCGCGACCAGCACGGAGCTGGAGGCCGAGTCCTGGATGCTGCCGCCGCCGCGGTCGTCGGTGCGGAAGTGGGCAGGCAGCCCCAGCAGCTCGGCCATCCAGTCGACCACGACCGTCTCCAGCTCGGTGCACGCCGGGCTGGTGGCCCAGAGCATCCCCTGCACGCCCAGGCCCGCCGACAGCAGCTCGCCGATGATCGCCGGGCCGGAGGAGTTGGCCGGGAAGTAGCCGAAGAAGCCGGGGTGCTGCCAGTGCGTGACCCCCGGCAGGACGACGCGGTCGAGGTCGGCGAGCACGGCGTCGAACGGCTCGCCCTCCCGCGGCGGGTGCGCCGGGAGACCGGCGCGGACCCGGCCGGGCTCGACCTGGGACAGCACCGGGAACTGCTCGATGCGCTCCAGGTAGTCCGCGATCCAGTCCACGGCCCGGTGGCCCATGGCGCGGAACTGCTCGGGGGTCATGTGCTCCGCCATCAGCGTCCTTCCGTGCGGCCCACCGGTCGTGCTGGCGCCTGTCGCGGGCCCGGTGCGCGCTCGAACGGTACGTGAGGCGGTGTCGCGGCGGTGGGGCCGCAGTGGTGGAGGCGTCGAGCGCCGGTGGTGGCCGATCCGGTGGTCCGGGGCGGCGTCAGCCCCGCCCGGGACCGGGTCCGGGTCCGTTCCCGGCGGGGCCGTTGCCGCGGTCGTCGGCCCTGGCCGGCCGCGCCGGGCCGGGTCGCCCGGGCGGCTGCGGGGCGACCCGG
>NZ_JAHDTH010000213.1 GCF_018531445.1 Pseudonocardia lacus | reverse complement strand
GGCGAGCTGTTCGGCGGCCCCGACGCGGGCGGGCCGGCCACGCCGCCGCAGGGCGCGCGCTGGACCGACCCGGGCGCCATCGCCGCTCAGGAGGCCCAGCGGGCGCGCAGCGGCTCCCAGGCCGCCGACCCCGACCTCTCCTCCGCGCGCCTGCTGCGGGCCACCAAGCGGCCCCCGCAGTCGGGCTGGCGCCGGCTGGTCTACGTGCTGTCCGGGCGCCTCATCAACCCCGGCGAGAGCCCGTCCGACGTGCGCCGCCGCGAGCTCACCGCGCGGATCAACCAGCCGTTGCTGGGCTGCTACAAGATCGCGATGCTGAGCCTCAAGGGCGGCGTCGGCAAGACCACCATCACCGCGACGCTCGGGTCCACGTTCGCGTCGCTGCGCGGCGACCGGGTCGTCGCGGTCGACGCCAACCCCGACCGCGGCACCCTCAGCCAGAAGATCCCGCTGGAGACCAGCGCCACGGTGCGCCACCTGCTGCGCGACGCGCAGCGCGTGCGCCGCTACACCGACGTGCGCGCCTACACCTCGCAGGGGCCCTCGCGGCTGGAGGTGCTGGCCTCCGAGCAGGACCCGGCCGTCTCCGAGGCGTTCAGCGAGGACGACTACCGGCGCACCGTCACCCTACTGGAGCACTTCTACAACATCGTGCTCACCGACTGCGGCACCGGGCTGATGCACTCGGCGATGTACGGCGTGCTCGGCGTGGCCGACCAGCTCATCATCGTCTCGTCCGGCTCGATCGACGGCGCGCGCAGCGCCTCGGCCACGATGGACTGGCTCGACGCGCACGGCCACGGCGACCTCGTCCGCAACTCGGTCGCGGTGATCAACTGCGTGCACCGCTCGTCCGGCGGGGTCGACCTCGACCGGGTCGCGGAGCACTTCTCGGCGCGCTGCCGCTCGGTGGTGCGGATCCCGTTCGACGCGCACCTCGAGGAGGGCGCGGAGGTCGACCTCGACCGGTTGGAGCCGGCCACCCGGCTGGCGCTGCTGGAGCTGGCGGCGACGGTCGCCGATGTCTTCGAAGGCGTCCCCGCCTGAGGGTGGGGACGGCTCGCCGGGAACGGTCCCTGCGCGCGAGAACGCCTTCTACGCGCGACTACGGCCCGGCGCACCTGGTGGATGCGGCCGGACCGGTCGTCGACTGCTGGGTACCGCGGTGGTGACGGTCAGGCCGTCGGGTCGTCGCGCTTGCGGACCTTCTCGTCGAGCTGACGAAGGAACTCGGCGTCGTCGTCCGGTCCGCTGACGCGGGGGCGGGGCCGGGTGGGGCCGGTGTACTGGCGCCGGGGCGGCGGGGCGCCGTCCGGCTGGGCGGTGTTCATCGCCTTCCACAGCACCAGTGCGACCACCGCGGCACCGACGAACGCGATGAGGAACAACATCGGAACCACCTCCGACAGAAAGGTTAGCGGAGGCGGAGCAATGCCGGAGTGAAGTGTCGGCGAGCCGCCGTCACCCGTGGCTCGGCGGTGCGGTGGCCTCACTGGTGAGGTCGGCGAGCAGGTTCTTCACCTCGGACTCGCGGAAGCGGCGGTGCCCGCCCGGAGTGCGGATCGAGCCGATCCGGCCGGCCGACGCCCAGCGGGTGACGGTCTTGGGGTCGACGCGGAAGAGGGTGGCGACCTCGCCCGGGGTGAGCAGGCGCTCGGTGCTCCCGGTGTGCGTAGTCACTGTCATTCGGACCTCCACGACCTGTGTCCAACGACCGGGGTCCGGGGACCTCGGATGTTCCGGGCCATCGTGACACCCGGGACCTCAGGTACTCGAACGGTTGTCCGGAGGTAAAGGGCTCTTAAAGGACGAACCGGACAAGTGGTCGAGGCGTCCCGGCCAGGTCGGCGGGCCGCCCGGAGGCCGCCGTACCCTCGGGGCATGGCCACGTCACCCGCGCCGACACGCCCCGGGCTGGGGCCGACCGTCGCCCTGTACGCGCTCGCCCGGCTGGCGCTGCTGGCCGTGATCGCGCTGGTCCTGGTGCTGGCCGGGGTACCGGTGCTGGTCGCCGTGCTGGTCGCGCTGGTCGTCGCGCTGCCGCTGTCGATGGTCCTGTTCCGCGGCCTGCGGGCCCGCCTCGACGAGGCGCTCACCGTCGCGCGGGAGCGCCGGTCGGTCGAACGCGAGGCCCTGCGCGCGCGGCTGCGCGGCGACGAACCCCACACGACCGTCAAGGCCGACCCCGAGCCAGCCTCAGCCGAAGCGACCCCAGACCAGCCCGACCGCGGTCAGGACTGACCACCCCAGCAGCAGCACCCCGGTCCGGCCCAGCACCGCCACGAGCGCCCGGCCCTGCGCCCCGCCCAGCACCGATCGCACCGGCGCGACCGCCAGCGGCAGCGCCGCCAGCGCGACCAGCATCGGCCAACTGCGCAGCCCGATCGCCACGCTGAGCACGAACGGCGCCAGCGCGAGCGCCGCGTAGAGCCGGCGGGTGTCGGTGTCGCCGAGCAGCACCGCCAGCGTCCGCTTGCCGGCCGCGGTGTCGGTGGGGATGTCGCGCAGGTTGTTGGCCACCAGCACGGCGCAGGTCAGCATCCCGACCGCGACCGCGGACACCACCGCGGGCGCCCCCGGCGCCCCGCTCTGGGTGAGCACGGTGCCCAGCACCGCCACCGGCCCGAAGAACAGGAACACCGCGACCTCGCCGAGCCCGGCGTAGCCGTAGGGCCGCCGCCCCCCGGTGTAGAACCAGGCCCCGGCGATGCAGACCGCGCCGACCGCGATCATCCACCACTGCTCGCTCAGCGCCACCAGGGTGATCCCGGCGAGCGCGGAGACGCCGAAGCAGGCGAACGCCGCCGTGCGCACCGCCTCCGGCGACGCCGCCTTCGACCCGACCAGCCGCATCGGCCCGACCCGCTCGTCGTCGGTCCCGCGGATGCCGTCGGAGTAGTCGTTCGCGAAGTTCACCCCGATCACCAGCGACACCGCGACGAGGAGCGCCAGCGCGGCGTTGACCGGGGCCACCACCCCGTCGCCGAGCGCCGCGCCGGTGCCCACCAGGACGGGGGAGACGGCGGTCGGGAGGGTACGCGGACGGGCCCCCTGGACCCACTGCGCCGGAGTGGCCACGGGACAACGCTATCGCCCCCGCCCCTCCCACCCCCGTGACCTCCGTCGAGCCGCTCGCCGGCCCGCCGGACCGGACGAAACGCCGCGCCAGGCCGGACGAAGCGCGCTCGTCCGACGACGATCTCCCCCGGCGCGGCCACGCTCAGCGGCCGGGTTGCGGCGGTCCCGGCGCCCGGCCGTCACGGGGAGAGGAGGGCGGTGACGGCGGCGCGGTCGGGCTTGCCGATCCCGCGCAGCGGCAGGTCGGGCACGACCCGCAGCACGCGGGGCACCGCGGCCCGGCCCAGCTCGGCGCGCACGGCGTCGCGCCAGCCCCGCTCGGCCGCCTCGGCGCCCGGGTCGAGCTGCACCGCCGCCCCGACGACCTGCCCCCACTCCGGGTCGGGCACCCCCACCACGCACGCCGCCCGCACACCCGGCTGCGCCGCGAGCACCCGCTCGACCGCCGCCGGGGCCACCTTCTCCGCGCCCGTGTTGATGACGTCGTCGGCCCGCCCGAGCACCTCCAGGCGCCCGTCGCGCCACCGGCCGAGGTCGCCGGTGCGGAACCGGCCGCCGGTGAACGCGGGGTCGTCCGGGCGGCCCAGGTAGCCGGTGGCCAGGGTGGCCCCGCCGAGCAGGATGCGGCCGTCGTCGGCGAGGTCGACGTCGACGCCGTCGAGCGGGACGCCGTCGTAGACGCAGCCGCCGGCCGTCTCCGACATGCCGTACGTCGTGACGATGCGGACGTCCGCGGCCAGCGCCCGGTCGCGGAGGCGGGCGTCGAGGGCGGCCCCGCCGACCAGGATCGCGGTGTAGCTGCGGAGGGCGTCGAGGGCGGCGCCGCCGGCGTCGAGCAGGCGGGCGAGCTGGGTGGGCACCAGGCTGGTGCAGCGCGCCCCGGCGCCGAGGCCGGCGGTCGCCGCGGCGAAGTCGTCGGCCCGGAAGCCGTCGCGCAGGTCCTGCACCCGCGGCGGCGCCCCCGCCACCAGCGCCCGCACCACGACCTGGACGCCCGCGACGTGCTCGGCGGGCAGGGCCAGCAGCCAGCGCGCCGGACCGCCGAGGCGGCGCTCGGTGGCTCGGGCGGACGCCGTCAGGGCCGTGGTGGACAGCACGACCAGCTTCGGGACGCCGGTGGAGCCGGAGGTGGCGATGACGACCGCGGTGCCGGGCGGGGGATCGGCCGTCGGAGCGGGTACGGGAGCGGGCCCGACGGGGAGGACGGGGTCGCCGCCGGCGAGGGCGTCGCGGAGGGCGTCGACGAGGCGGGCGGTGGCCTCGGGGGAGCCGTCCACCGGCAGGCGCATCACGGTCGCCCCCAGGCAGCCCGGGATGCCCGCCGCTTCTCCGGGTCGATGGCCCGTCGCTCGGCGCGGTCGGTCGGGTCGGGGTGGGCGTGCGGGCCGGTGGGGAACACCCACGGGGTGACCGAGCCCGGCTCCGTGATCGCCGGCATCGTCGAGGGCACTCCTGACATCGGGCGGTGGCGGTACTCGATCAATAGTGCTCCCAACGGGGCGGCGGCCCCAGCCGGGAGCTGACCGGGAAATCCGGGGCGCCCGGCCGGTCCCGGGTGCCAGGGTGCGGGGGTGGACCTGCTCGCGATCCTGCCGGCGTTCCTGCTCGCCGTCCTGCTGATCTCCGCCAGCCCCGGCCCGGCGATGGCGCTCATCCTGCGCCGTGCCGCGCTCCGCGGCACCCGCGCCGCCGTCCCCACGGTCCTCGGCCTCGAGGCCGGGCTCTACCTGTGGGCCCTGGCCGCGGGCGCCGGGCTGGCGGCGCTGGTGGCGGCGTCGGAGACGGCGTACACCGTGCTGCGGGTGGTCGGGGCCGCGGTGCTGCTGTGGTTGGGGCTGCGGGCATGGTGGGCGGCCTGGAGGGACGGCGGGCGGGCGGCGCCGGAGCCGTCGCGGCGGCACTCGGCGCGCGGGGCGTTCGTCGAGGGGCTGGTCGTGCAGCTGGCCAACCCGAAGGCCGCCGTGTTCATGTTCGCGTTCTACCCGCAGTTCGTGCCGCGGGACGGCCCCGTGCTCGCCTGGACGGCCGGGCTGGCCGCGCTGCAGGTCGTCGTGGAGACGGGGCTGTACCTGGGGTTCGCCGCGGCGGTCGGGCGGGCGTCGGGGTGGTTCCGCCGCCCGCGGGTGCGCAGGCGGCTGGAGGCGGTCAGCGGGACGGTGCTGGTCGGCCTCGGCCTGCGGGTCGCGGCCACGACCCGCTGACCCACCCGGTCAGTAGTGCCAGGGGTAGGCGGTCCAGTCGGGGGCGCGCTTCTCCAGGAACGCGTCGCGGCCCTCCACCGCCTCGTCGGTCATGTACGCCAGCCGGGTCGCCTCCCCGGCGAACAGCTGCTGCCCGACCAGCCCGTCGTCGAGCAGGTTGAACGCGTACTTGAGCATCCGCTGGGCGGTCGGCGACTTGCCGTTGATCTCCCGGGCCCAGTCCAGGGCCACCCGCTCCAGGTCGGCGTGCGGGACGACCTCGTTGACCGCGCCCATCCGGTGCATCTGCTCGGCGGTGTACTCGCGGCCCAGGAAGAAGATCTCCCGGGCGAACTTCTGGCCGACCTGGCGGGCCAGGTAGGCCGAGCCGTAGCCGCCGTCGAACGAGCCGACGTCGGCGTCGGTCTGCTTGAACCGGGCGTGCTCGGCGCTGGCCAGCGTGAGGTCGGCGGTGACGTGCAGGGAGTGGCCGCCGCCGGCCGCCCAGCCCGGCACCACCGCGATGACGACCTTGGGCATGAACCGGATGAGGCGCTGGCACTCCAGGATGTGCAGGCGCCCGGCCCGGGCCGGGTCGACGGTCTCGGCGGTGTCGCCGGAGGCGTACTGGTAGCCGGTGCGGCCGCGGATGCGCTGGTCGCCGCCGGAGCAGAAGGCCCAGCCGCCGTCCTTGGGGGAGGGGCCGTTGCCGGTGAGCAGCACGCAGCCGACGTCGGGGGTCTGGCGGGCGTGGTCGAGCGCGCGGTACAGCTCGTCGACGGTGCCGGGGCGGAACGCGTTGCGCACCTCGGGCCGGTCGAACGCGATCCGCACGGCGCCGGTGTCGACCGCGCGGTGGTAGGTGATGTCGGCGAAGTCGAAGCCCTCGACGACCCGCCACGCCGAGGGGTCGAAGAGCTCGGATACCTGGTCGGCCACGCCGCCACCCTACGGACGGTCAGCCGGCCGACCGCTGGGTCGTCGCGTAGGCGAGCTGCAGGAAGTCGGCGCCGGTGAGCGCGGTCAGGGTGGCGGCGACCAGGCGGGTGGCGCGCGGGGCGAACACGAAGCCGATGCCGAACCCGGTGGCGATCCAGACGTCGAGGCAGAACGGGCAGGTCAGGAGCTCGCCGATGGAGTGGCGCAGGCCGCCGGCCGCGCGGACCTCCTCCATCACCTCGGCCGGCCCGCCGTTCCCGGTGTAGCGGGTGAAGGGCGCGCGCAGCGGGGCGGTGACGGAGTCCTTGCTGATCGTGCGGGACAGCTTGTGGGTGCCGGCGGCGAGCATCGCCACGTCCCAGGGGCCGATCGTGGCGGGGAGCCGCCGGCCGGTCAGCCCGCCGAGGCCGGCCGCGCCGGCGACGAGCGCCGCGAAGACCGACATCACGAGCACGTAGCCGCCCAGCGGCCGGTCGGCGCCGTCGCGGTGGGCGTCGGCCGCCGCCGCGGCCCTGGCCGTGACGCCGTTGGTCAGGTGTGGGGTCATCCGATCTCCTTCATCGGCGGTCCGGTACCCCCGCCGCGCTGCCCCATGCGCGCCCCGCCGGATCCACCCGCCGGGCACCCGACCACGGCCGCTCGGCCGTCGCGGTGCGACGACCTGCGCCATCCGGGCCCGCCGCCTGGCAGGATCACCGCCGTGCAGAGCCTCGCCAAGGGCGCCAACGCCCCGCTGCCCGCCGGTCCGGTCGCCGTGCGGGTGCGCGCCGCCGCCCCGGTCGACATCTCCGCGCTGCTGCTCACCGCGGCCGGCAGCGTGCGCAGCGACGACGACTTCGTCTTCTACAACCAGCCGTCGGCGCCGGGCGTGCGCTACCGGGAGGACGGCGTCGACGTCGACCCGGGCGCCGTCGAGGCCGAGATCGAGAAGGTCACCGTCACGGCCAGCCTCGACGGCCGCGGCCCGGCGACCTTCGGCGCGCTGGGCGGGCTGCGGATGGACGTGGCGGTGGGCGGAACGCCGGTGGTCTCCTTCGAGCCCGACGGCCTGAGCACCGAGACGGCGCTGCTGTGCGTGGACATCTACCGCCGTGGCGGCGAGTGGAAGGTGCGCGCGGTCGGGCAGGGCTACTCCAGCGGGTTGGGCGGGATCGCCAAGGACTTCGGCATCTCCGTCGCGGACGACACCCCGGAGCCCGCCCCGCCGCCGGCGCCCGCGCCGGCCCCCGCCGCACCGCGCCAGGCCGCCCCGCCCGCGCCTTCCGCGACCGGCGGCAAGCTCGACCTGAGCAAGGGCAAGGTCTCGCTGGCCAAGCGGCAGACCGTCTCGCTGACCAAGGGCGCCGGCACCCCGCCGCTGCGCCGGGTCGCGATGGGCCTGGGCTGGGACCCGGCCCACCACGGCCGCAACGTCGACCTGGACGCCTCGGCGATCATCATCGGGGCCCGCGGCAAGAAGGTCGACTCGGTCTGGTTCATGAGCCAGAACGCCTGTCGCGGGGCGGTGCGGCACTCCGGCGACAACCTGACCGGCCACGGCGGCGGCGACGACGAGACCATCACCGTCGAGCTGGAGCAGCTGCCCCCGGACGTCACCGCGATCGTGTTCACGGTCAACTCGTTCCAGGGCCAGAAGTTCACCGACGTGCGCAGCGCGTACTGCCGGCTGCTCGACCTCGACACCGGGGCCGAGCTCGTCCGCTTCGACATCACCGAGTCGGCGCCGCGCACCGGCGTGGTGATGAGCGTGGTCAAGCGGAACGGGGCGGTCTGGGAGATGACGGCCATCGGCGAGTTCGAGGACGGGCGCACCGTCCGCTCGATGTACAAGGTCGCCGAGCGGATCGTCGGCGGGTTGGCGTCGGGCTGGTAGCACCGCGGTGGATGCGCTGGGGCAGACGACGACGGTCAACGCGAGGGTGCTCGACGCCCTGCGGGCCGCCGTCGTCAGCGGCGAGCTGGCGCCGGGCACCCTGCACTCGGTGCAGGCGCTGGCCACCCAGCTCGGCGTGTCCCGCACCCCGGTCCGCGAGGCGCTGATCAAGCTGGCCCAGCAGGGCATGGTGCGCTTCGAGCGCAACCGCGGCGTGCGGGTGCTGCAGACCTCGGTGCACGACCTGGAGGAGGTCTTCGCGCTGCGGCTGCTGCTGGAGGTGCCGGCCACCCGCCGGGCCACCCAGCTGCTCGACGACGCGGGCCGCCGGGAGCTGCGCAAGCTGTTCCGGCAGATGCAGCGGGCCGCCGAGGCCGACGACGAGTTCCGGCTGTGGCAGTACGACCGGCGCTTCCACCAGGCGCTGATCACCGCGTCCGGCAACACCCGGCTGGCGTCCTACGTGGACTCGCTGCGCGACACCGTGCTGCGCCAGGGGGTGTCCACGGCCGGCTCGTCGCGTTCGCTGGCCGACATCGTCGCCGAGCACGAGGGCATCCTCGACCGGGTGGAGGCCGGCGACGCGGACGGCGCCGCGGCGGCGATGCGCCGCCACGTCCGGCACACCGCGGAGCTGCTGCTCGCCCAGGAGGGCGGCGAGGTGGGCACCTCGCTGGACTGGACCTGCCCGGGCCCCTGACCGACGGGGTGGGACCTGGTCGAGCGGGTGGGCGCCGCGTTGACGAGTGGAGTGCTACATGCCACCGTGACTCGATCTCCGGCCCGCGGCTCGCGAAGCCCCTCCACCGTCGAAGGGAACTCCATGGCCACTGCGAACAAGGTCACCATCCTGCCCTGCGGGGCGATGACCGCCGACCTCACCTGGCTGCTGCTCAAGCCCGGCAGGTCGATCACCGACCGCAGCTCGAAGAACAACCCCGCGCCCTGGGTCGACGTGCCCACGCACTGCGTGCTCGTGGAGACCGACGAGGGCCGCATCCTGTGGGACACCAGCTGCCCGCGCGACTGGGAGGACCGCTGGGGGCCGACCGGGCTGCAGGAGTTCTTCCCCTACGACAAGGTCAGCGACTCGGAGTACCTCGACTCGCGGCTCAACCAGGTGGGCGTGGGCCTCGACCAGATCGACAAGGTCATCCTGTCGCACCTGCACTTCGACCACGCCGGCAACGCGAACATGTTCAAGGGCACGAACGCGACGCTGGTCTGCCACGAGAAGGAGCGCGACTTCGCGTTCGGCTTCGAGGGCCTGTTCACCGGGGCCCACCTGAAGACCGACTACGAGGAGCTGACCTTCGAGACGGTCTCCGGCGACACCGAGATCGCTCCCGGCGTCACGCTGATCGAGACGCCCGGCCACACCGTCGGCACCATGTCGATGCGCGTCGACCTGCCCGACACCGGCACCATGATCTTCACCTCGGACGCCGTCTACATGGGCGAGAGCTGGGGCCCGCCGGCCGTGCCCGCGGCGATCGTGAACAACCTGGAGGACTTCTACTCCTCGGTGGAGAAGCTGCGCGGCATCCAGGAGCAGACCGGCGCCACCATGGTGTTCGGCCACGACGCCGACCAGATCCACCAGCTGCGCGTGGCACCGGAGGGCTCCTACACATGACCGGCGTTGACCTCACCGAGGAGACGATCTTCACCTGGGGCGCGCCGCCGTTGAAGTTCGGCGCAGGCGCCTCCGACGAGGTCGGCTTCGAGCTGAGCCAGTACGGCGTCAAGCGGGTGCTGATCGTCACCGACCCGGGGATCAGCGCCATCGGCGCCCCCCAGCGCATCGCCGACAACCTGAGGCGCTACGAGATCGACTCGGAGATCTTCGACGGCGTGCACGTCGAGCCGACCGACGACTCGATGAACAAGGCCACCGAGTACGCGCGCGTGCAGGGCCCGTGGGACGGGTTCGTCGCCGTCGGCGGCGGCTCGGCGATCGACACGGCCAAGGCGATCAACCTGCTGACCAGCCACCCCGGCGAGCTGATGGACTACATCAACAAGCCGATCGGGAGCGCGAAGGTGCCGCCCGGCCAGCTCAAGCCGCTGATCGCGGTGCCGACCACGGCCGGGACGGGCTCGGAGTCCACCGCGATGTGCGTGCTGGACATCCTGTCGATGAAGGTCAAGACCGGGATCAGCCACTGGCGGCTGCGCCCGACGCTGGCCGTCATCGACCCGCTGCTGACGCTGTCGCTGCCCGCCGGGGTCACCGCGGCGTCCGGGATGGACATCGTCTGCCACGCGGTCGAGTCCTACACCGCGCGCTACTACACGACGTTCGACCGCAAGAAGCCCGAGGAGCGGGTCACCTACTGCGGCTCGAACCCGGTGTCGGACCTGTGGTGCGAGAAGGCGATGAACCTCATCGCGCAGTCGTTCCGCACGGCGGTGCACGAGGGCGACAACCTCGAGGCCCGGTCGAACATGATGATGGCCGCGACGTTCGCCGGGATGGGCTTCGGCAACTCCGGCGTGCACATCCCGCACGCCAACGCCTACCCGATCGCCGGCATGGTCAAGGACTACCGGCCGGCGGACTACCCGCAGGACGAGCCGATGGTGCCGCACGGCGAGTCCGTGTCGCTGACGGCGCCGGAGGCGTTCCGGTTCTCCTTCGAGAGCGCCCCCGAACGGCACCTGCGGGCGGCCGAGCTGATGGACCCGCGCGCCGACAAGGTCGACGACCCGCGCGAGCAGCTGCCGTCGGTGCTGGTGTCGTTGATGCGCGACATCGGCATCCCGAACGGGATCGGCGGCGTCGGCTACACCGAGGCCGACGTCCCCGACCTCGTGCCGGGGACGATGAAGCAGCAGCGGCTGCTCGCGACCTGCCCGAAGACGCCCACCGAGGACGACATCGCCGACATCCTCACCAAGTCCGTCGAGAACTGGTAGCCGTGCCGATCTACGTCTACCGCTGCGGGTGCGGGCTGCGCTTCGAGCAGCTCGCCCCGTTCGACGCTGCCGCGCCCGCCTGCCCGGAGTGCGGAGGGGAGACCCGGAAGATCCCCGCCGGGTTCAGCCTGGGCGGGCGGGCCGACGCCGGGCTGAGCAAGGAGCAGATGCCGCAGACCTGGAAGGGCACCTACGCGGGCGACCGGGAGTACACGGCCGGGCTGCAGCGGCAGTGGGAGCGCCGGCAGAAGCTGGAGGCCAAGCACCCCGAGCTGGCCGGCGACCAGCGCCCGATCATCGCCCACGAGGGCCGCTACCACGGGGCCCCGCTGCGCGCGGGCGACCCGGTGATCGGTGGCGGGGCCGGTCACGGGCACGGCCACGGCCACGGGCACGGCCACGGGCACGCCGACAAGCCCGCCGCGAAGAAGCCGGAGACCCCGGCCCCGAAGAAGGACAGCGGAGGCACGACCTGAGCGACCACCCGAGCGCCCTGCGACACGACCTCGCCGCGGCCGTCCGCGGCGAGGTCCGGTTCGACACCGCGACCAGGGCCATGTACTCCGCCGACGCCTCGAACTACCGCCGGGTCCCGATCGGCGTGGTCGCACCGGTCGACGAGGAGGACGTCGCCACCGCCGTCGCCGTCTGCCACGCCCACGACGTGCCGCTGATGCCGCGCGGCGCCGGCACGTCGATCGGCGGGCAGGCGGTCAACACGGCCGTCGTGCTCGACTTCAGCCGGCACATGACCTCGATCCTGGAGATCGACCCGCAGGCCCGCACCGCGCGCGTCCAGCCCGGGGTCGTGCTCGACCGGCTGCGGGCCGCGGCCCAGCCGCACGGGCTGACCTTCGGCCCCGACCCGTCGACGCACAACCGCTGCACGCTCGGCGGGATGATCGGCAACAACGCCTGCGGCTCGCACTCGGTGGCCTGGGGCAAGACCGTCGACAACGTGCACGCCCTCGACGTGCTCACCTACCGCGGCGAGCGGCTCTCGCTCGGCGCGGGCGAGGCCACCGGCCGCATCCCCACCGCGCTGCGCGAGCTGGGCGAGCGCTACGCCGAGACCGTCCGCACCTCGTTCCCCGACCTCACCCGCCGCGTGTCCGGCTACAACCTCGACCAGCTCCTCCCGGAGAACGGGTTCGACCTGGCCAAGGCGCTGGTCGGCACCGAGGGCACCTGCGCGACGATGCTGTCGGCCACCGTGCGGCTCGTCGAGTCGCCGCCCGTGCGGGCGCTGGCCGTGCTCGGCTTCCCCGACGCCTACCTCGCCGCCGACCACGTCATGACCGTGCGCGAGCTGAACCCGCTGACCATCGAGGGCATGGACGCCGGGCTCATCGCCGCGCTGCGCGCCTCCCGCCCGGGCGAGACGGCGTCGCGGATGCTGCCCGAGGGCGCCGGCTGGCTCTACGTCGAGACCGGCGGCGCCACCCGCGCCGAGGCCGTCGCCGCCGCGGAGGCCGTCGTCACCGCGATGAAGCCGTACGGGCCGAGCAGCCTCGTGGTCGGCGAGCCCGCGCAGATGCGGGCGCTGTGGCGCATCCGCGAGGACGGCGCCGGCATCGTCACCCGCGGCCCGGGCGGCTCGGAGGCCTACCCCGGCTGGGAGGACGCCGCCGTCCCGCCCGAGCGGTTCGGCGCCTACCTGCGCGAGTTCGACGCGCTGCTGGCCCGGCACGGCCGCCGCGGCGCCTACTACGGCCACTTCGGCGACGGCTGCCTGCACGTCCGCCTCGACTTCGACCTGCTGACGACCGCGGGCGTCGCCGCCTTCCGGACGTTCATGGAGGACGCCGCCGACCTGGCCGTCGCGCACGGCGGCTCGCTGTCGGGCGAGCACGGCGACGGCGTCGCCCGCGCCGAGCTGCTGCCCCGGATGTACCCGCCGCAGGTCATCCGGGCGTTCGAGGAGTTCAAGGCCGTCTGGGACCCCGACGACCGGATGAACCCCGAGCGCGTCGTGCGCCCGGCCAAGCTCGACGACGACCTGCGGGTGTTCGTCGGCATGCCGACCCTGCGCGACGAGCCGGTGCTCGCCTTCGCCCACGACCGCGGCTCGTTCACCCGCGCCACCCGCCGCTGCCTCGGCGTCGGCAAGTGCATCACCGCGACCGGCGGGGTCATGTGCCCCAGCTACCGGGTCACCGGCGAGGAGATGCACTCCACCCGCGGGCGGGCCCGGCTGCTGTTCGAGATGGCCTCCGGCGACGTGATCACCGGCGGGTGGGACTCGCCGGAGGTGGGCGAGGCGCTCGACCTGTGCCTGTCGTGCAAGGGCTGCAAGAGCGACTGCCCGGTCGGCGTCGACATGGCCTCGTACAAGACCGAGTACCTGGCCCAGCGCTACAAGGGCAAGGTGCGCCCGCCGTCGCACTACTCGATGGGCGCGCTGCCCCGCTGGATGCGCGTCGTCGGGCGCCTCCCGGCCGGCGCGGTCCGGGCCCTCAACGCGGCCGCCCGCACGCCGCTCGCGGCGGTCGCCAAGCGCGTCGGCGGCATCGACCCCCGGCGCTCGATCCCGCCCATCGCCCCCACCCCCTTCACCCGCTCCCCCTCCTCCCGCCCCCTCTCCTCCCGCCCCCTCGCCGCCCTGCTCCCCGCCGCCCGCCGCCTCCGCCTCCGCCTGGGGTTCAGGAAAGCCACGATGCTGCCCTCAGAGGGCAGGAACGTGGCTTTCCTGAACCGGGGGAGGGGGGCGGCCCGCTCCGCGGCGGGGACGCGGGGGCGGGGGCGGGGGCGGGTGCTGCTGTGGCCCGACACGTTCACCAACCACTTCGACCCCGCCGTCGCCGCCGACGCCGTCGCGGTCCTGGAGAGCCTCGGTTACGCCGTCGAGCTCCCGCCCCGCGACGTCTGCTGCGGGCTCACCTGGACATCCACCGGCCAGGTCGACGCCGCCCGCAAGGTGCTGCGGCGCAGCCTGCGCACGATCGAGCCGTGGCTGGCGGCGGGGGTGCCGGTCGTCGGGCTGGAGCCGTCGTGCACGGCGGCCCTGCGCTCCGACGCCGGTGAGCTGCTGCCCGACGAGCCGCTGGTCGGGCTGCTGCCTGCGGGCGTGCGGACGTTCGCCGAGCTGCTCGCCGACCACGTCGACGAGCTGCGCGGCGCGGTGCTCTCGCCCGGGCAGAAGGCGCTCGTGCAGGTGCACTGCCACCAGCACGCCGAGCTGGGCACCGACGCCGACAAGGCGGTGATGGCCGCCTTGGGCATCGACGCCGAGGTGCTCGACTCCGGCTGCTGCGGGCTGGCCGGCAACTTCGGGTTCGAGAAGGGCCACTACGAGGTGTCGATGGCGTGCGCGGAGCGGGTGCTGCTGCCCGCCGTGCGGGCCGCAGCGCCCGACGTCGAGGTGTTGGCCGACGGGTTCAGCTGCCGCACGCAGCTGCGCCAGGCCGGCACCCGGGAGCCGGTGCACCTGGCCACCCTGGCCGCCCGCGCCCTGGGGCTCCCGTCGAGAACGAACCTGTCGTGATCAACAAGGCTGTTCGATCACGATAACGTCGTTCTCGACGGGGTCAGAGTTCGTGCAGGAGGCCGAGGGTGCTCTGCATGGGCAGCAGGCCCGACTGCACGATGGCGCCGACCGCGGGGCCCAGCAGCTCGGCGAGGCGGCCGGCGCGCGGGCCGAGGGCCCGCCACGGGGCCGCGGCGAGCGCGTCGGTCTGCCGCTCGACGCCGCGCCTGCCCTCCCGGCCGAGCTCGGTC
>NZ_JAHDTH010000212.1 GCF_018531445.1 Pseudonocardia lacus | reverse complement strand
CGGCGGGCCCGACGCCGAGCTCCCCGGCCAGCCCGGTGCTCAGCGCGCTGAGGCAGATCGTCGCCCCGACCGCGACCGCGCCCGCGGTGGCCGCGGCGGCGACCAGCGCCCGCGGCCCGCGGATCGCCGCGCCACCCCGGATCGCCACGCCACGCCGGATCACCGTGCCGCCCCGGCGCGACGGCCCGCCATGTCCAGCCCCAGCGTCAGCACGCCCGGCACGCCCAGGTCGTGGAACGGCTCGGCGGGCCGGAAGCCGTACCCGCGGTAGAGATGGTGCGCGGCGGGCATCGCGCCGGGGTGGGTCTGCAGCAGCAGCTCGTCGAACCCGAGATCGTCCGCGGCGGCCACGGCCTCGGCGAGCAGGGCCCGGCCCAGGCCCCGCCCGCGGGCCCAGGGCCGCAGGTACATCCGTTTCAGTTCGGCGGCGGACCGGGTCAACCGGTGCACCCCGACCATCCCGGCCGACCGCTCGCCGACCCGGGCGAGGACCAGCGCGGCGTCGGGGGGCCGGTAGAACCGGGCCGGGTCGGCGAACTCGTCGCGCGCGGCCGGCTGCGCCGCGGTGACGTCGGCGCCCACGGCCGCGGCCACCCACCGCCGGTGCTCGTCGAGCAGCAGCGCGGCCGCCGCCCAGTCCGCGGTGGTCCGGGCCCGGTGCACGCGGAACGGGTCGGGAGGGGGCATGGCGGTCTCCTTGGCGGGTGGGGCAGTCACCCGTCAAGGCGTGAGGGTGTTCGGGAGGTCCGGCCTCACGGGCCCGCGGACGGCACCTCCCGAGCACCGGCGGGGTGAGCCGTGCCACTGTGGGGTCGTGGGGGACGACGCGGAGTGGGATCGCCGGTTCGCCGGGCAGCTGGTCGAGCTGGTGGAGCGCGCGCGTGTGCGGTTGGGCGGCGAGGGCAACGAACTGGCCGGGCGGGTGGCGGCGCACCTGGGCTGCGGCATCGACGACGCGCTCGCGGTCAGCCGCTCCTACCCGGGCTTCGAGCACGTCAACGTGCACCGCGGCGTGGCCGCCTACCTGGCCGAGCACGACCCGGGGGCGGAGTGGTTCGGGGTGTCGGGCCTGCACGCCGGCATGCACGACCTGGTGGAGATGCTGGAGGCCGCCGCCCGCACCGGCCAGTTCGACGTGGGCGCGGTCAGCTACGCCGCCGTGGCCACCGGCCCCGACTCCAGCCAGGACGCGGTGCAGCTGGGGGTCGTGCGCACCCGCTCGCCGGGCGGCGAGCCGGTGGTGCTCGGGGTGCGCGGGCCGATCGAGATGTTCGGCCCCGACTCGGGGTGTCAGCTGCGCGTGCTCGCCCGCGACGGCGCGACCGCGGCCGAGACCCGGGCCGCGCTGGAGGAGCGCGTCCGCGCGCACGACGCCTTCGTCGGCCAGGTGCTGCAGCTCGACGTGACCGAGCACCGGGGCAACGAGCTGGTCTCGTTCCTGCCCCGGCCCGTGCTGCGTGCCGAGGATGTCGTGCTGCCGGCCGGTGTGCTCGACGCCATCGAGGACCACGTCGTGCGTCCCGGCGTCGACGCCGAGCGGCTGCGCGCGGCCGGTCAGCACCTCAAGCGCGGGGTGCTGCTGCACGGCCCACCCGGTACCGGGAAGACCCACACGGTGCGCTACCTGCTCGGCCGGCTCACCGACCACACGGTGGTCGTGCTGTCCGGGCGGGCGCTGACCAAGCTGCTGCCGGCCGCGGTCAGCCTGGCCCGCCGGTCGCAGCCGGCCGTGGTCGTCGTCGAGGACGTCGACCTCGTCGCCGAGGACCGCGCGGTGGCGCCCGGGCCGAACCCGTGGCTGTTCGAGCTGCTCAACCGCATCGACGGGGTCGACGGCGACGCCGACGTGACGTTCCTGCTCACCACCAACCGCGTCGACGTCGTCGAGCGGGCGCTGGTCGAGCGGCCCGGACGGGTCGACCTGGCGGTGGAGATCCCGCCGCCGGACGCGGACTGCCGGCGCCGGCTGCTGCGCCTCTACGCCGCGGCCACCGACCTGGACCTGCCCGACGACAGCGCCGAGGGCTGCGCCCTGCTGGCCCGGACCGAGGGCGTCACCGCGTCGTTCGTGCGCGAGCTGGTCCGCCGCGCGGTGCTGGCCCGGCTGCCCGGCACCGGGCCCGGTGACCGGGTGCGCCTCACCGGTGCCGACCTCCTCGCCGCGCTCGACGTTCTGCAGGCGCAAGCGCTGACCCGCAGCGTCCTCGGTGCGGGCCGGCGCCCTGGTCCGGTGCTCCGCGCGGACGACGACTGCTGCGACCCGTAGGGATCCGCTCAGTAACGGCAGCCTCGCCGAATGCGACGGTCTGGTCATCGGTGTCGATCAGATCGGGGCGTTGCCGTGCAGGTGAAGGCCGTCAGGGATGTCGCGGACGAGATGCGGCTGGACACCGACGAAATGGTGGTGCTCACCCTGCTGCAGCAGCTGATGTTGGGCCGGGACCTCATCGCGGAGAAGCACACGACGCGAGCGCAGAGCAAGCAGCGGTTCCGTGACGTGTTCGCCGAAGCGGCGACGATGGCGCACTGGTCGCGCGGGGAGGACCTCCCGGTGTGGGCGCGGGAGCCTGCGGCCGCTGTCGCGGCGCGGGTCCCGGCTCAGCAACGGCCCCTGATCGAGGGCGCGGCGCCGATCTTCGGCAGTCACGTCACGCGGCGCTCGCGTGCGCTGCTGCTCCTCATCGAGCTCGTCGCGTTCGAGCCGTGGGCGGGCGATGTCGGGTGGGTGCGGGTGGCGCGACGTGACGCGCTCACTGTGGCAGCCGGTCATCTCATCGCGTTGAAACCGGGCGATCTTCGGGCGGTCACCGCCGAGTTCGAGGCGGTGCTGCGTGCGCTGGCCCGTCGCAACGTGCGATGGGGCCGGGTGGCTGCGGTGTCGGCTGCGGGGCTGGTGCTGGGTGTGGCGTCGATGGGTGTCGCGGCCCCCCTGATCGGCGCGGCCGTCGGTGGCGCACTCGGCCTGAGCGGTGCGGCCGCGACGTCAGCCGGACTTGCCGCGCTCGGCGGCGGGTCGGTGGCGGCGGGCGGGTTCGGCATGGCCGGCGGAACTGCGCTGTTGTCGGGTTTGGGTGCGCTGGGCGGGGCGGGTGTCGGTGCGGCCGGTGCGCGCTTGAGCGGCTTCAGCGCGTCGCAGGTCGTGGCGGCGGCGGTCAAGCTCGACGTCGTCGCCCGGATGGTGCTGCTCGACGCCGAGAACGACGAGGCGAAAGCGCGACTGGTCGTGGAAGGGCTGCAGGCGCGCCTGGACGAGGTCGGCATGACGATCGGGCGGCTGGCCGAGCAGCTACGCCGGCTGTCGGCGGACAACTCCCGGCTCACCGCGGAGAACGCCGAGCTTCGCGACCGGCTGCAGACCGAGCAGGCCGAGGCCGAGACCGCGCAAGCCGCTCTGGAGGTCGTCATCGACCGCATCCCGGTGACGGTCTGAGGTGGACGAGTCGATCCTGCGCAACCTCGATACCCAGCACCGGCGCTTGGCCGAGCTCGAGGCCGACGCCGCTCGGCTACTGGCCGGCGGCACCGATGTGCAGGTGACCCCGTCGAGCGCGGCGCCCGAGCGCTACGAGGACCTGACCGCGACCAACGAGGCGTTGCGAGCCTCGCAGGGCTGGGACGAAATCGATCTCGACGCCGCGCTGACCCCGGCGCTGCGGGCGGAGTACGAGCGCTGGGAGGACCGTCACCGCGCTCGTTGGAGCGAGCAGGACGTCGCCGCCGTGGCGTGCGCGGGGCTCATCGGGATCGCTGCGACCTGGTTCGACTCGGCGATCGACGGCGCCGTGCGCCAGCGGCTGGAGACGCTGAAGGACTCGCCGTTGATCAGGCGGTGGGAGCGGGAAGCGCGGGGGATGCCGATCGACTACACGGGCGAGGGGTTCGGCGGGCCCGGTCATCGCATGCGGTCAGCCGGTCACGACATCGGCCGCCCGTTCGAGGCGCTGCGGCAGATCCGCGCCGGGCAGTTCCGCGGCTACTCCTGGGACCACGGCCAGCGGATCACACACCTGGCCGACGCGACACCGTTCGGGACGCGGTACGTGCCGGTCGAGACCCTCGGTGAGGCGTTGACGCTGTGGGGCAAGCACCTGGTCGCCGATGTCGTCACCCCGATGAGCCTGCCGCTGCCGGGCTGTACGAAGCTCTACGAGCTGCCTTCACGGCGGCTGCGCACCTTCGCCCACCAGACCTACGACAACGGCCTCAACACCCGATGGGTCGCGCTCAGTACCCTGCCGGTTCTCACCACCGAGGTCGTGGTCCGGACCCACGTGCACGGCCGCGCGATGCTGTCCCGTGGCACCGCGATCCTGGAACCCGCCGAGGCCGCGCAGCGAAGCGAGCTGCTGCTGGCCGCCTGTGCGCTGGTCGGAGCGGCATCGTTGGGCAAGGCGCTGACCATCGCCATCGCGACCCGTTCACCGGTCGGGGCGTACCAGCACGTCAACTGGCCCGTCCTGCTCCGCGCCGCCACCACGTCCCTGCAGGTCGCCGCCGATGCCCGAGCCCGTGCGCAGGGCCTCGGGCGGTCCTGGGACGACCTGCTCGCCGACGTCGCCCGTCCGTGGCAGCTCGACGCCGCAGCTGACGTCGACCGAGCATTCGCCGACTGACGCTGCACTCGCACGACGCGGTTCGTGGACGCCTGGTTCCACGGCTCGATCCGGAGTGGCCGGCCGAGGCGCGGACGCGATTGTTGCCGCGCAACGCAGGCCGAGCCGGCTCGGCGGTCAGGCTGTGGGCTCGGCGTGGCTGGTCGCCCGACGGCGCAGCGTGGTCGCGGTGAACAGGCCGGTGACGGCGGCGGTCAGGGCCAGCAGCAGGAACCCGAGCATGTAGCTGCCGAGCGTGCCGTAGACCGCCCCCATCACCAGCGGCGGGAAGAACCCGCCCAGGCCACCGGCGGCGCCGACGACGCCGGTGACCGCGCCGACGCGGTCGCCCGCGACGAGCTGGGCGACCAGGGCGAACACCGCGCCGGTCCCGGTGCCGAGCGCGGCGGCCATGCCGAGGAACGCGATCGTGCCGACGGGCACCAGTGCCAGTTCGAAGGCGGCGACGACGGCGAGCAGCGCGACCGCGGCGTACGCCGTGACCAACACCCGGATCGGACCCATCCGGTCGGACAGCCAGCCGCCGATGGGGCGCATGAGCACCGCGAGCACGACGAATCCGGCGGTTCGCAGTGCGGCGTCGCCGCGGTCCAGCCCGAACGCGCTGACCAGGTAGGTCGGCAGGTAGACGCTGAAGGCGACGAACCCGCCGAAGGCGACCGCGTACAGGAAGGACAGCTGCAGGGTGAGCGGCATCCGCAGGGTGGTGGCCAACCGGCTGGCCAGGCTGCCGCTGGGGATCTGCCGGTCGGGCCGGTCGCGCAGTACCAGGTAGGCCACCCCGGCGTAGACCACCAGAACCACGGCGACCAGGTCGAACGGGAAGGCCGGACCGAACGCCGCGGCCAGTTGCACCGTGCTGAACGCCGAGATCGCCGTGCCTCCCATGCCCGCGCCGAACACGCCGAGGGCCAGCCCCCGCCGGGCCGGCGGGTACCAGGAGTTCACGAACGGGACGCCGATGGCGAAGGTCGTGCCGCCGAGGCCGAGGAAGAAGCCACCGAGGAGGTAGCCGGTCAGCGAGTCGGCGAGGTGACCGAGGTAGAGCACCGGCAGCACGGTGAGCAGTGCGACCACCGGGAACATCCGGCGGGCCCCCAGCCGGTCGGTGAGCGCGCCGACCGGGATGCGCCCGAGCGAGCCGACCAGGACCGGCACGGCCACCAGCAGCGACTGCTGGAACGCGGTCAGCTGCAGCTCGTCCCGCAGCGTCGCACCCAACGGGGACAGCAGCGCCCACGCCCAGAACGTGACGGCGAACCCGACGGTGGACGTGCCGAGCATGAGTCCGGCCCCGCCTCGCAGCGGTGTTCCGGGAGTCGGGCCCGGTCCGCGGGCAGCGCTCACGATGTCCTCCTCGTCGCGGACGATGTGGTTCTGCGGGCAGCCATCCTGCCTCCCCGGCGCCGAGTGCGGCAGAGGTCGTTCGGTCCCCCGATCAGGCCCTTCCGGCCGTGCGCTGCGGACCGCGACCTGCCAGGGTCTCTGGGACGGCAGGAACGGAGGCACAGGTGACGACCTTCGACGACGGCGGCGCCCGGGCACGGCCCGGGACGGACGGGCCGGCCGCGGACGCGCTGCTGCGCACGGGGCGGTTCTTCACCCGCCGGGAGACCTCCCCCGATCTGCGGGCCGTCCACCACGTGGGCGGCCGCGAAGGCGATGTCTTCTACCGGGACCGGTGGAGCCACGACAAGGTGGTGCGCTCCACGCACGGGGTGAACTGCACCGGGTCCTGCTCGTGGAAGGTCTACGTCAAGGACGGGATCATCACCTGGGAGACCCAGCAGACCGACTACCCGTCGGTGGGTCCGGACTCCCCGGAGTACGAGCCGCGCGGCTGCCCGCGCGGCGCGGCGTTCTCCTGGTACACCTACTCGCCCACCCGGATCCGCTACCCGTACGCCCGCGGGGTGCTGGTGGAGATGTACCGCGAGGCGAAGGCGCGCCTCGGTGACCCGGTGCTGGCGTGGGGCGACGTGGTCGGCGACGCCGGGCGCCGCCGCCGCTACCAGCGGGCTCGCGGCAAGGGCGGGCACGTGCGGGTGTCCTGGGGCGAGGCGGTCGAGATGGTGGCCGCCGCCCACGTGCACACGGCCAAGGTGCACGGCCCGGACCGGATCGCCGGGTTCTCCCCGATCCCGGCCATGTCGATGGTCAGCCACGCCGCGGGCTCGCGGTTCATCGAGCTCGTCGGCGGCGCCATGACCTCGTTCTACGACTGGTACGCCGACCTGCCGGTCGCCTCGCCGCAGGTGTTCGGCGACCAGACCGACGTGCCCGAGTCCGGCGACTGGTGGAACGCCTCCTACCTGGTGATGTGGGGCTCCAACGTGCCGGTCACGCGCACCCCGGACGCGCACTGGATGGCCGAGGCGCGCTACAAGGGCCAGAAGGTCGTGGTGGTCTCGCCGGACTACGCCGACAACACGAAGTTCGCCGACACCTGGCTGCCCGCCCAGCCCGGCACCGACGGCGCGCTCGCGATGGCGATGGGGCACGTGATCCTCACCGAGTTCTTCGTGCGGCGGCGGGTGCCGTTCTTCGTCGACTACGTCGCCCGCTACACCGACCTGCCGTTCCTGGTCACGCTGGCCGAGCGCGGCGCCGAGGGCGGGACCGGGTACGTGCCGGACAAGTTCCTCACCGCAGCCGACCTCGGCGACGAGGAGGAGGGCGCCGCCTGGAAGACGGTGCTCGTCGACGGCCGCACGGGCGAGCCCGTGGTGCCGAACGGGTCGCTCGGTTTCCGCTACACCGACTCCGGGACCGGCCGGTGGAACCTCGACCTGGGTGAGGTCGCCCCGCAGCTGACCCTGCTCGGCGGCGACACCGCCGAGGTCCTGCTGCCCCGGTTCGACGGGCTGGACGGCAGCGGCGGGGTGCTGCGCCGCGGGGTCCCGGTGCGCCGGGTGGGCGGCCGGCTGGTCACCACCGTGTTCGACCTGATGCTGGCCCAGTACGGGGTGCACCGCGACGGGTTGCCCGGCACGTGGCCGACCGGCTACGACGACGCCGAGCAGCCCTACACCCCCGCCTGGCAGGAGGGCATCACCTCGGTGCCGGCCCAGCAGGTGGTCCGGGTGGCCCGTGAGCTGGCGACCAACTCCGAGGAGTCCGGTGGCCGGACGATGATCCTGATGGGCGCCGGGATCTGCCAGTGGTTCCACGGCGACGCCACCTACCGGGCGGTGCTGTCGCTGCTGCTGCTCACCGGGGCGATGGGCCGGAACGGCGGCGGGTGGGCGCACTACGTGGGCCAGGAGAAGTGCCGCCCGGTCACCGGGTGGGCGACGATGGCGATGGCCACCGACTGGCAGCGCCCGCCGCGGCAGATGATCGGCACCGCGTTCTGGTACACCCACACCGACCAGTGGCGCTACGACGGCTACCGGGCCGACGCGCTCACGTCCCCGCTGGCCGAGGGGCACCTGGCCGGCATGCACACCATCGACACCATCGCCTTGTCGGCGCGGCTGGGCTGGATGCCGTCCTACCCGCAGTTCGACCGCAACCCGCTCGACGTGGCCGACGAGGCCGTGGCATCGGGCGAGGACGTCGCGACCTACGTCGCCGGCAAGCTGCGCGACGGCGAGCTCAACTTCGCGATCGACGACCCGGACGCCCCGCAGAACTGGCCGCGCTGCCTGACGCTGTGGCGGGCCAACCTGCTGGGCTCCTCGGCCAAGGGGGACGAGTACTTCCTGCGCCACCTGCTCGGGACCCACGACAACCTGATGGCCGAGCAGACCCCGCCCGACCGTCGTCCCCGGGACGTGACCTGGCGCGATGGCGACCCGCCCGAGGGCAAGCTCGACCTGCTGCTCGCCCTGGACTTCCGGATGACCAGCTCCACGCTGCTCGCCGACGTCGTGCTGCCCGCGGCCACCTGGTACGAGAAGCACGACCTGAACACCACCGACATGCACCCGTTCGTGCACGCGTTCACCCCGGCCATCGATCCGCCGTTCGAGACCCGTACGGACTTCGACGCCTTCCACGCCATCGCCCGGCGGTTCAGCGAACTCGCCGCAGTCCACCTCGGGGTGCGCAAGGACGTGGTGGCCGTGCCCCTGCAGCACGACACGCCGGGCGAGACCGGGCAGCCCGGCGGGCGGGTCCGCGACTGGCGCGCGGGCGAGACCGAACCCGTTCCCGGACGGACGATGCCGAACTTCGTCGTCGTGGAGCGCGACTACCCCGCGGTGGCCGACAAGATGGCCAGCATCGGCCCGCTGGTCGACCGGCTGGGCATGACGACCAAGGCGGTGACCTACCACCCGGACGAGGAGATCGCGCAGCTGGCGGCCGCGAACGGGGTGATGCTGGGCGGGGCGGGCGACGGCCGTCCGGCGATCGACACCGACGCGAAGATGGCGGAGGCGATCCTGTCGCTGTCGGCCACCACCAACGGACGGCTGGCGGTGCAGGGCTTCGCGCAGCTGCAGCGCCGCACCGGGACCCGGCTGGTCGACCTGGCCGAGGGCAGCGAGGAGAGGCGGATCTCCTTCGCCGACACCCAGGCCCGCCCGGTCCCGGTGATCACCAGCCCGGAGTGGTCGGGCAGCGAGACCGGGGGACGCCGCTACGCCCCGTTCACCGTCAACGTCGAGCGGCTCAAGCCGTGGCACACCCTGACCGGGCGGATGCACTTCCTGCTCGACCACGACTGGATGCACGAGTTCGGCGAGACCCTGCCGACCTTCCGGGTACCGCTGGACATGCACCGGCTGTTCGGCGAGCCCCGGCTCGGCCGGCTCGGCACCGACGGGGCGTCGGTGACGGTGCGCTACCTGACCCCGCACTCGAAGTGGTCGATCCACTCCGAGTACCAGGACAACCTGTTCATGCTGTCCCTGTCGCGCGGCGGGCCGGTGGTGTGGATGAGCCAGGCCGACGCCGAGGCGATCGGGGTGCGCGACAACGACTGGGTGGAGGCGGTCAACCGCAACGGGGTCGTCGTGCTGCGGGCCGTCGTCAGCCACCGCATGCCGCCCGGGACCGTGTTCGTCTACCACGCCCAGGAGCGGGTGGTGAACGTGCCGAAGTCGGAGGCCACCGGCCGCCGCGGCGGCATCCACAACTCCGCCACCCGGATCCTGGTCAAGCCCACCCACCTGATCGGCGGCTACGCGCAGCTGTCGTTCGCGTTCAACTACCTCGGCCCGACCGGCAACCAGCGCGACGAGGTCACCGTGATCCGGCGGCGGTCCCAGGAGGTGGAGTTCTGATGCGCGTCATGGCCCAGATGGGCATGGTGATGAACCTGGACAAGTGCATCGGCTGCCACACCTGCTCGGTCACCTGCAAGCAGGCCTGGACCAACCGCAGCGGCGTCGAGTACGTCTGGTTCAACAACGTCGAGACCCGGCCCGGGCAGGGCTACCCGCGCCGCTACCAGGACCAGGAGCGGTGGAAGGGCGGCTGGGTGCGCAACCGGCGCGGCCGGCTGCAGCTCAAGGCGGGCGGCCGGTGGCGCAAGCTGATGACGATCTTCGCCAACCCGGTGCTGCCCAACATCCGCGACTACTACGAGCCCTGGACCTACGACTACGAGATGCTCACCGACGCCCCGCTGGGCGACGACTTCCCGGTGGCGCGGCCCAAGTCGCTGCTGTCCGGCGAGCCGATCGACATCGAGTGGAGCGCCAACTGGGACGACGACCTCGGTGGCGCGCCCGAGCACGGCCCGCTCGACCCCATCGTCGAGCGCCTGCGGAAGGAGTCCGAGGAGAAGGTCAAGTTCACCTTCGAGCAGGCGTTCATGTTCTACCTGCCGCGGATCTGCGAGCACTGCCTCAACCCGTCCTGCGTGGCGTCCTGCCCGTCGGGGGCGATGTACAAGCGCGCCGAGGACGGCATCGTGCTGGTCGACCAGGACCGCTGCCGCGGCTGGCGGATGTGCGTGACCGGCTGCCCGTACAAGAAGGTGTACTTCAACCACCGCACCGGCAAGGCCGAGAAGTGCACGTTCTGCTACCCGCGCATCGAGGTCGGGCTGCCCACCGTGTGCGCCGAGACCTGCGTGGGGCGGCTGCGCTACATCGGGCTGTTCCTCTACGACGCCGACCGGGTCAGCGAGGCGGCGTCCGTGGCGGACGAGCACGACCTCTACGAGGCCCAGCTCGACCTGCTGCTCGACCCGGACGACCCGGAGGTGCTCGCGGCCGCGCGCCGGGAGGGCATCGCCGAGGACTGGCTCGACGCCGCCCGCCGCTCACCGGTGTACCGGTTGGCCAAGCAGTACCGGGTCGCCCTGCCGCTGCACCCGGAGTTCCGCACGATGCCGATGGTCTGGTACATCCCGCCGCTGTCGCCGGTGGTCGACCGGCTCACCGAGACCGGCCACGACGGGGAGGACGCCGGCAACCTGTTCGGTGCCATCGACGCGCTGCGCATCCCGGTCGAGTACCTGGCCGAGCTGTTCACCGCGGGCGACCCGGCACCCGTGCGGACGGTGCTGCAGCGCCTGGCCGCGATGCGCTCCTACATGCGCGACGTGACCCTGGACCGCCCGCGCGACGAGTCGATCGCCACCGCGGTGGGCATGACCGGTGCCGAGGTCGTGGAGATGTACCGGCTGCTGGCCATCGCCAAGTACGACGAGCGCTACGTCATCCCCACCGCCTACGAGGGCGAGGCGCACCAGCTCGAGGAGCTGGGCTGCAGCCTCGACGTCGACGGCGGCCCGGGCATGGTCGCCGGCAGCGGCCCGTTCGGCGAGGCCTCCGGGCGCCCGGCGCCGGTCTCGGTGGAGACCTTCCACGCCCTGCGCGACCGGCAGACCAGCGAGAGCTTCGCCGATCCGGGCACCCCGGGAGCCCGGATCAACCTGCTGAACTGGGACGGCAAGGGACGTCCGACGGGGCTGTTCCCGCCACCCCACGAGGTACCCCCCCACGAGGTACCCCCCGGGCCCGGCGACATCACCGGGCGCAGCGCGGCCACACCGTCGTCGACCGACCCGGAGGAGGGCCGATGACCGGGCGCGCGTCCGACCAGGCCGTCCTGCTCCAGGCGGCCTCGGTGTGCCTGCAGTACCCCGACGACACCGTCCGGTCGGCGCTACCGCTCGTCGGGCGGGCGGTCGACGCACTGCCCGACGGGCGGACCCGCGAGCGCCTGACCGCCTTCCTCGACGCGGCCGCGGCCACCCCGCCGGCCCGGCTGGCGCAGCACTACGTCGAGGTGTTCGACCAGCGCCGGCGCTGCTGCCTCTACCTGACCTGGTGGAGCGACGGCGAGACCCGCCGCCGCGGCGGCTCGCTCGCCGCGCTCAAGCAGCGCTACCGGGCGGCCGGGATGGACCTGGACACCACCGAGCTGCCCGACTTCCTGCCCGTGGTGCTGGAGTACGCCGCCACCGGTGACCTCGCCGACGGGCTCGTCCTGCTCCAAGAACACCGCCCGGGCCTGGAGCTGCTCCGGCTGGCCCTGCTCGACGCCGGCACCCCCTACGCCGCCGTCCTCGAAGCGGTCTGCGCGCTGCTGCCCGGGCCGTCGCCGGCCGACGTCGCCGCGGCGAAGGCGCTGGCCCGGTCCGGCCCGCCGCGCGAGCAGGTCGGCCTCGAACTCGCACCCTTCGGAGCCGCCCGATGAGCACCCTGGACATCCTGTTGTGGGGGGTGCTGCCCTACGTCACGATCGCCGTCCTGGTCACCGGCACGATCTGGCGCTGGCGCTACGACCGGTTCGGCTGGACCACCCGCTCCTCCGAGCTGCACGAGTCGCGACTGCTGCGCATCGGCAGCCCGCTGTTCCACTTCGGACTGCTGGTGGTGATCGTCGGCCACGTCATCGGCCTGCTGATCCCCAAGAGCTGGACCGACGGCGTCGGGCTGTCCCAGCAGGCCTACCACGTCCAGGCGCTCCTCCTCGGTGCGCTGGCCGGGTTCTGCACGCTGGCCGGCGTCGCCATCCTGATCTACCGCAGGCGCACCACCGGCCCCGTCTTCGCCGCCACCACCCGCAACGACAAGCTGATGTACGTCGTACTGGTCGCGGCCATCGTCGCCGGGCTGGTGACCACCCTGCTCGGCGCGGCCGGCGGCGAGGAGCACAACTACCGGCTCTCGGTCTCGCCGTGGTTCCGCTCGCTGTTCGTCCTGCAACCCGACATCGAGGCGATGAGCCACGCCGGCACGGCCTTCCACCTGCACACCCTGGTCGGCATGGCGCTGTTCGCGCTGTGGCCGTTCACCCGGCTCGTGCACGCCTTCACCGCGCCGCTCGGCTACCTCTTCCGGCCCTACATCGTCTACCGCTCCCGGACCGGCGGGTCGGCGACCCGGGCGCCGCGGCGAGGGTGGGAACCGACTAACTCGACCAGGAGGCCCCGACAGTGAAGACGTCGTTGGACGCGCTGGCCCGCGAACTGCTGGAAGCAGCGCGGCGCACCCCGGCCGGGCGCAGTGCGCGCTCCGTCGTCGGCGGCCACGAGCACCACCTGCGGCAGACCCTCATCGCGCTGGTGGCCGGGCACGAGCTCGCCGAGCACAAGAACCCGGGCGAGGCCACGGTGCACGTCCTGCACGGGCGGGTCCGGCTGATCGCCGACCCGGACTCCTGGGCGGGGCGGCGCGGCGACCTGCTCGTCGTACCCGACCGGTCGCACCGCCTGGTGGCCGACGAGGACGCCGCCGTGCTGCTGACCGTGTCCGTGGTGGGGTGATCCGCGAGGCGAACCACCGGTGAGCCACCGACCGCCGTAGTCGACGACCGAGGTCGCCGGCCGTTGCGCAGGAGCGGGGGTGGTTGCCGTCGGGCCGGATGCGCGGGACGCGGATCCCCACGACCCCGGGACCTCCTCCGACTCGCTACCGACGTTCGAGGAGTTCCTGGATCCGCGCCCTGGCCAGCCGCTCGACGAGCTCGGGGAGCGCCCCGGGCGGGTCCGCCGCGAGCTCGGTGCGCGCCTGGACGACGAAGGTGCGCACCAGCCACGCCGGGAGCGCCGCGGCGAACTCGGCCGCGAGGCGGTGCACGGCGTCCTCGACCACGGGGTCGAGCGCGACGGGCGGGAAGGTGGGCATGCGCCGCTCCAACTGGGTCGTTCTCCGGGCCTCGATCCCACCTCCGGGCGCGCGCGGCCACCAGGGTCGAACGGCCCCCCGGCCGGGTGGGGGGCCACTGCGGCCCGGCGCACCTCGCGGCTCGCTGCCAGCCCGGCCCCGAGCACGGCGAAGGGCCCGCACCGGTGCGGTGCGGGCCCCGCGGTGGACGGGATCAGATGAGCCAGTGCTGGCGCTGCACGATCGGCAGGTCCGCCCACCTGCGGCCCAGGCCCCAGGTGTTGCCGGCGTAGGTGAGGGCGACGGCGATCAGGGCGAGGGCGTAGATGATGTGGTAGTCGATGATCGGGTTGGTCGACATGGTGGGCTCACCCGCGGCGGTGAAGCGGTCGAGGGGGAACTCGGCCAGCCACATCAGCAGCATCATGGCGCTGCCGGCGATGGCGCTGATGCGCAGGCCGATGCCGAGGGTGACGGCGATGCCCACCCCGGCCAGGCCCAGCATGAACAGCCAGTCCGCCCACCACGCGCCGGCGATGGCCTGGAAGGCGGTGTCGAAGGGGCCGACCTCGACGCCGCTGAGGAAGCCCTTGGTGGGGGATCCGCCGTTGATCCAGGCCCGCTCGGCCGGGGTGGCGTAGCCCAGCCCGACCAGCTTGTCCAGGAAGGCCCAGAGGAAGACCAGGCCGGTGGCGATGCGCAGCACCGCCAGGGCCTTCGCCGGTGCCGTCGCCGGGGCCACGGTCGCGGTCTCGTACCGGGGGGTGTGTCGGGTGCTCATCGCTCCTCCTCGTCGTGTCTTCCTTGCTCGATGAGCGTGCTCTCGGGGGGCGGGCCGGCGCGCCTGCGCAACAGCCCCTCCGCACCGGGTCGAACGTCACCGGTGATCGCGACCCGGGGGAGCCGATCGGCACTGCCCGGTCGGGACCTCCGCCCGTGCGTGGTCGGGCGGACCCCGGAACGGCGCGCCGGGCACGACGACGGAGCGTGCGGTCAGCACTCCTGGTCGGGCAGCGTGCGGGCCATCAGGTCCAGCAGGTCGACGACGCGCTGGGCGTAGCCCCACTCGTTGTCGTACCAGCCGAAGACCTTGGCGGTGTCGCCGAGGACGCGGGTCAGGCCGAGGTCGACC
>NZ_JAHDTH010000211.1 GCF_018531445.1 Pseudonocardia lacus | reverse complement strand
CGGCCCGCGACGCTGGCGGCACGCGCCCGACCTGCCCGCCGCCGGTCGGGCGCGGTCGAGCGGCGGCGGACGGACGGGCGGCGCGCAGCCGCGACGAAGCTGGAGGAGCCCGGGTGTACGACTACGACCTGCTGGTCATCGGATCCGGTCCGGGCGGGCAGAAGGCCGCGATCGCCGCCGCGAAGCTCGGCAAGCGGGTGGCCGTGGCCGAGCGGCGCGACATGATGGGCGGGGTCTGCGTCAACACCGGCACCATCCCGTCCAAGACGCTGCGCGAAGCAGTGCTGTACCTCACCGGCTTCGCCCAGCGGGACATGTACGGCGCCAGCTACCGGGTCAAGTCCGAGATCACCATCGCCGACCTGCTCGCCCGCACGCAGCACGTCGTCGGCCGCGAGGTCGAGGTGATCCGCAACCAGCTGCTGCGCAACCACGTCGACATCCTCGGCGGCACCGCCCGCTTCGAGGACCCGCACACCGTCACCGTCGCGGGCGAGGGCCGCGGCGACCACAAGACGGTGACCGCCGACAAGATCGTGATCGCCACCGGGACCAAGCCCGCCCGCCCGGCCGAGGTCGCCTTCGACGACGACCACGTGCTCGACTCCGACGGCGTGCTCCAGATGCAGCGGGTGCCGTCGTCGCTGGTCGTGGTGGGCGCCGGGGTGATCGGCATCGAGTACGCCTCGATGTTCGCCGCGCTGGGCACCCGGGTGACGGTCGTCGAGAAGCGCCCGACGATGCTCGACTTCTGCGACCCCGAGGTCGTCGAGTCGCTCAAGTTCCACCTGCGCGACCAGTCGGTCACCTTCCGGTTCGGCGAGGAGGTCTCCCGCGTCGAGACCACCAGCCGGGGCACGGTGACCAGCCTGGCCAGCGGCAAGCGGATCGCCGCCGACATGGTGATGTACTCGGCCGGTCGGCAGGGCGTGACCGAGGAGCTCGACCTGGAGAAGGCCGGGCTGGAGGCCGACCGGCGCGGTCGGATCGCCGTCGACGAGCACTACCGGACCCCGGTGCCGCACATCTACGCCGTGGGCGACGTGATCGGCTTCCCGGCGCTCGCCGCGACCAGCATGGACCAGGGGCGCCTGGCCGCCTACCACGCCTTCGACGAGCCGGCCCGGGAGCTGCAGGCGCTGCAGCCGATCGGCATCTACACCGTCCCGGAGATCTCCTACTGCGGCCTCACCGAGGCCGAGCTGACCACCCGCGCCGTCCCCTACGAGGTGGGCACCTCGCGCTACCGCGAGTTGGCCAGGGGCGCGATCGTGGGCGACTCCTACGGCATGCTGAAGATGCTGGTCTCCACCGAGGACCGCACGCTGCTGGGCGTGCACCTGTTCGGCACCGGGGCCACCGACCTGGTGCACATCGGCCAGGCGGTCATGGCCTGCGGCGGGACGGTCGACTACCTGGTCGACACGGTGCTGAACTACCCGACGCTGTCGGAGGCCTACAAGGTGGCCGCGCTGGACGCCACGAACAAGATCCGCGCGCTGGACGCCCTGGCGGCCGAGGCCTGACAGCGGGCACCGCCTCTAGAGCGTGACCCCGAACTCGTTCATCCAGGGCCGCGGGTTGATCTTCGTGCCGGCCTCGGTGGTCACCTCGAAGTGCAGGTGCGGCCCGGTGGACTGACCGCGGTTGCCGACCTCGGCGATGACCTCGCCCGCCTCGACCTCCTCGCCCACGCCGACGAACGAGCGGTTGATGTGGCCGTAGGTGGTGATCGTGCCGTCCTCGTGCTGCACGCGCACCCACAGCCCGAAGCCGCTGGCCGGCCCGGAGTCGATGACGGTGCCGTCGAGCGGGACGTGGATCGGGGTGCCGATCGGCGCCGCGACGTCGATGCCCTCGTGGGCGCGGCCGTTGCGGGCGCCGAAGGACGAGGTGAACGTGCCGTCGACCATCTGGACGCCGCCACCGGCGACGGCGGCGGCCGCCGCCGCCTCGCTGTCCGCCGCGCGGTCGGCCGCGGCGCGCTCCTGCTCGGCGACGCGGGCCCGCTCCTGCTCGGCCGCGCGGGCGCTCTCCTCGGCCGCGACGCGCTGCAGGTCGGCGGCCTTCACCAGGCCCGCTGCGTCGGCGACCACCGGCTCGGCGGTCAACGGCTCGGCCCCGATGGCCCCGACGGGCTCGGTGACCAGCGGCGCGGCCGCCGAGGCCGCGACGACCGGGGCGGCGGAGACGTCGGGCGTCGTGGGCGCCGACTGCTCCGGGGCGGTGCCCAGGAGGCCGTCGATCCCGGCGCGCAGCGCGGCGGCCCCGTCGGAGGCCGCGGGGACGGCCTGGACGAGCAGGTGCTGGCCGGTCGCGGCGAGCGCGGTGCCGGCGATCGCGGCCGCGACGAAGCGGACGGGGGTGGACGAGGTGAACGAGTCCGCGCGGGATCCCGCGCCACCCGCGCCACCGGCCGGCGCGGCCGACTGCAGCAGGGGCAAGCGGAACTCGACGGTCCGGTACGCGTCACCGACCCCCGCTGCCGCCAGCACGGGCGACAGCGGGGGCTCGAGGTGTGCGCGCCGGCCCTCGGGGGAGCGGTGCCGTGCCACGACCTTCCTTCCGGATCCGGCGGCGTGGGCCGGACGTCCCTTCGGGGGTAGGGGGGTCCTCGGGGTTGGACCCGTGCCCGGGCTGTGACCACGCCGTTATCGATCCGCTGGAAACGGTAAGCCGGGAGCGACTGCCGAGTAACCCGCGCCGGGGCGCAGTGAGACTGCCGGGCGGCCCGCCGCGACGAGCGGACGAACGGGCCGGCGACCGGGCGCGTTCACCGCCCCGCTACCTCCGGTTCTCCGCCGGGATCGTCCGTTCACCGCACATCTCAGTCCGAAAAGATGCGGTCATTGCGACGATCGGACCAGCAGTGGAGGTCGGTCGACGCCCAGGACAAACGGCTGGCAGAAACAACAAGATCTATTGAACCCCGCCCGGCGCGGAGCCGTGATAAATGCAGCACGCCGGAAACGGGGTGCGGACCGAAGTTTCTCCGAGCCGACCGGAGGCACGGCGTGAATACGACATCGCCCCTCCCGCGGACAGCCCGACGGCTACAGTCCGGCGCCACGTCGTGCGACCGCGCCGTCACCACCCGCACACGCCACCGGGGGACATCGGTCGTACGACGACCGGATGACGCGAGCACCGACCAGGCGAGGCGACCATGAAGTTCGACATGGGGGCGCAGACCCTCACCGCGCTCACCCAGCAGACCCAGGGCTCCAGTGACGACCTCGGCGCCCTCATCCAGCAGTTGATCGCCGCGGCCGAGCCGCTGGAGGGCAACTTCAACGGCGCCGGCCGGGCCGCCTTCGACTCGTTCAAGGCGAACGCCGACTCGATCACCGCCGAGCTCAACGGCGCGCTGTCGGCCATCCTCGGCGGCCAGGCCGGCATGAACCAGTCCTTCAGCCAGGGCGACACCGACATGGCCGACAACGCCACCTCCGCCCAGGGTTCGGCCAACTTCGACGCCGCGCGCTTCGGCGCCGGCCGCTGAGAAGGAGTCCCGACATGCCCAGCACCGACCGCCGCAGCTTCGACACCGGCGTCTCCCAGCAGGTCCAGTCCGACCTCGGCGGCGTCGTCGCCCGCCTGGAGGCCACCATCTCCCAGCGCCAGTCCGACGTGGCCACGGCGATGTCGGACTTCCAGGCCGACGGCGTCGACGACCAGTACCGCACCGTCGAGCAGCGCTGGAACTCCGCAGCGACCCAGGTCCGGGAGATCATCGCGCTGGTCCGCACCACGATGGTCCGCAACGACGAGTCGGCGACCACCGCGCTGACCCGGGCCAGGGGCGCGGTCGACGCGATCGGCTGATCCGCCGCCGCGGCGGACGCGGATCGGCGAGGGGGGAAAGCGATGGACAGCACGCGCAGGACCAGGGGGCAGAGCACGGGACGCCACTCCGACCGGCCCGGCCCCCGGCACGAGGGGGAAGGAGGCCGGCCATGACGCGGTGGGACATCGACCCCGCGGGGGTGCGGTCCGTGCTGACGAACACCGAGGCGGTCGCCCAGGAGTTCGACGGCCAGATGCAGACGCTCAACACCGGCATCGAGGGCGCCGCGGCGCAGTCGAGCTCGGAGATCGTGGCCTCGGCGCTGGCCGGCTTCGCCGAGTCCGCCGCCGCGGACATCGGCTTCGTCTTCACCCGCACCGGCGCCTGCCTCAGCGGCGCCGCCCAGGCGACCAACGCCTACGTCGAGGGCGACCTGCAGATGGCGGCCAACGCGCAGGCGTCCGCGGACGCGGCGCCCGATCCGCGTTCGACGATGCCGGGGTACGGCCGATGATCAACCCGGCGGAGATCCCGCAGATCCCCGGGGACATGGCCGCGCTCGGCCGGCACGCCGCCGCCCTCACCGGCCTGGGCACGGCGTTCCCGGAGACCGGCCGCCGCGTGCACTCGACGTGGCAGACGCTGGCCCCGGTCTACTCCGCACCGGAGTCGGGTCAGCTGTTCGCGGCCACCGGGCCCGTGCAGACGGTCACCGCGTCGGTCGGCCAGGACTTCACCGTCGTCGGCGGCGCGCTGAGCGCCTACGCCGACGAGGTCGCGGCCATCAAGGCCCGGCTGGAGGCGCTGCGCACGCAGGCGAGCGAGTTCGTCGACACCGTGGGCGCCACCGAGGACTGGCGCGAGAACGAGGACGACGTCAACCGGCACAACCAGATGCTCAGCGACGTCAACGCGGCGGTGGCCGACTTCCAGGACGCGCAGCGCCGCTGCGCCAACGCGATCCTCGGCCTGTACTCCGACCGCCGCTTCGTCGCCGACAACGGCGACGGCGTGCTCACCGAGGGCGAGTACGGCTTCACCAGGGAGATGTTCGACGCCGCCCTCGCCGAGGAGGGCGGGCTGCCGTGGGGCGCGGCCGAGGAGCACGACCGCGGGTTCCTCGGCGACGTCGGCGCCTTCTTCGTCGGCATCAAGGACGGCGCCGTCGACATGGTGACCGGGCTGGGCGCCCTGATCGGCTACGCCGACGGCGAGTGGAGCTGGGCGACCGCGGGCGCGGCGTGGAAGGGCCTCGGCACGTTCGCGCTGGCGCTCAGCCCGGTCGCGCTCACCCTCAACAGCTTCATGGACCTGCCCGGCCTGCCCCGCGGCACCCTGCAGGACACGCTGCTCAACGCGGGCAAGGCGCTCATCGCCTACGACACCTGGGGCGAGGACAAGTCCAAGGCCGCCGGCATGGTGACGTTCAACGTCGTCTCGGCGGTGCTGGGCACCAAGGGCGCGGGCGCCGCGCTGCGCGGCGGCGGTACCGCCGCGCAGGCCAGCCGGTTCGGCCTGGTGGCCAAGGCGGGCGGGGGGATGGTCCGGGCCGGGGAGTTCCTCGGTCGGATGCCGACCGTCGGCGAGCTGGCCTCGCGGATCACGACGCGGCTGCCCGGGTTCCACGTGCCGCACATCGACATCCCGAACGTCGACGTCCCGCCCACGCACGTCGACGTGCCGAACGTCGACGCGCCGCGCGCCGAGGTCCCCTCCGGCAGCCCGTCGATCGGTGACGCGGTCGGCGACGGCGGGCGCAACGCGCTGCCCCCGTCGGCCACCATCACCCCCCACGGCGTGGTCGACGGCCGCGTCTTCGACCCGCCGACGCCGAGCACCCCGGACGGACCGCCGCTGGTCCAGGACGGGGTCATCGGGGGCGGACGCGGCGTCGACACCCCGGGCACCCCGGACACGCCGGGTGCGGACGCACCGCCGCGCCCCGACACACCCAGCCCGGCGCCGAGCATCGGCGACGCGGTCGGCGACGGGGCCCGCGGCCTCGACGCTCCCGACACGCCCGGCGCGGCCGGGGCCGATGCTCCGCCGCGACCCGAGGCACCGAACCCCGCAGACGGCCCCTCCGGGCTGGGTGACGCCGTCGGCGACGGTGCGCGCGACGTCGCGCCGCCCGGTGGCGTCATCGACCAGCGCATCGTCGACCCGCCGGGTGCCGACGCGCCGCCACGGGTCGACACGCCCGACGTCCCGGGCGAGCGCGCCCTGCCACCCGGCGCCACCCTCAGGCCCGAAGGCGTCGTCGACGGCCGGATCTTCGACCCGCCGAACGCGGCCGACCGGCCGCCGCTGGTGCAGGACGGCGTCATCGGGGGCGGCCGAGGTGGCCAGGCGCCCGACGTCCCCGGCGCCCAGGCCGCCGACGCCGCGCCGCCGCCGAGGCCGCAGGGCACGGAGGTCCCGGCCCGCGTCGGGGCCGATGCGCCGATCGAGGCCAGGGCGCCGGAGCGACCGGTCGTCCCGGACCGGCTGCCCGACCGCCCGCTGGGCCCGGGTGGGCTCCTCGACGGTCGCGCGGGCTTCGACGGACCCGACGCTCCGGCGCCGCGGCCCGATCCGGACCTGCCCGGCGGTCGGCACGAGGCGGATCCGCCCGTGCGCCCCGACGCGGACGCGACGCCGCCCGGCGGTGGCGACGGACCCGGCGGTGACGGGCCCGGTGGCGACGGACCCGGCGACGGCCCCGACGGGGACGGCGACTACGGCGACGACTCGTACTACGGCGACCGCGACGGCACCCCGGACGGCGGCGATCCGGCCGGGGAGGGCGTGCCCGGCCCCGCGGGCACCCTGCCGCCGGGTGTGCACCCACCGCTGGTGCGGGACGAGCTGCTGCCGCCCAAGGAGCTCGAAACCGCGTACCGCTACGAGAACGACCCGTCGCACCCGAACGCCGCCTTCGGCGGGAGGGTCGAGTACTTCACCCCGGAGGTGCTCGAGGCGCACCGCGTCGTGGTCATCGACGGGAAGCTGCACTGGGCCCACGACGGGTCCCCGCTGGACACGTCGAACGCGTCCACGGTGCACAGCGCGGGCCAGCCCCGCGCGATGTTCGTGATGGACCGCAACGGGAACCTCTACGTGTCGCCCGAGCAGATCGTCGGCCAGCTGCACCACTCCAGCTTCCTCGGCGGCGGGCCGGTCGCCGGCGCCGGCGAGATCTCGGTCGTGAACGGCGTGCCGCAGATCATGTCCCGCAAGAGCGGGCACTACCGGCCGCTCCCGGAGCACCAGCGGACGGTGGCCGACGTGCTGCGCGAGCAGGGACTGGACACCTCCGGGATCAACTTCGAGATGGACTTCTGACACATGACACCGACACAGCCGGTCACCCCCTGGCGGGGCTACGTCCACCAGCTGACCTACGGTGCCGATCTGTCCGAGCGGGTCGGCGACGACGCGATCGACCGGATCGTCGAGGCGGTGCTCGCGCAACGCGTGTTCACCCAGCCCGCCGAGACGTACTACGACGCCGCTTGCGCGGCGCTCGCGTCCGGTGAGCGCCTCGCCGACCTCCCCGACCAGGACGAGGCGGCGGTCCGCGACGCGCTCATCCGCATCGTGGAGGGGCTCGACGCGCGCCGCCCGTGGCCCGTGCCGCCGTTCCACCAACTGCCCGCCGGCGGATGGGCGGACCTGGCCGCGGCGCCGGTCATCGGCCGGATCCCGAGGTCGCAGATGCAGGTGCGGCGCACCCTCAACCGCCTGTTCGACACCGTCGGGCAGGGGGCGGACGAGACGAAGGTGCTGCTGCTGGAGCTGCGCACCGGCCAGCGCGTGGCGCTGCGGTCGACCGGGGCGTTCACCGCGCCCGGCGTCGATCTGCTGACGCGCGCCGAACCCGGCTCGACGGCCGCCGACTTCACCGAGCTGACCGGGCTGCCGCTCGAACCCCGCTGACGCGTGGACCGAGGCCCGACGTTCATGAACGGCACGTGCGGCACCTTCGGGAAGGTGCCATGACGCACACGCTGAAGGTCCACGAGGTGAAGCGGTGGTGGAGCTCGCCGAGTAGCGACGCCACGGCTCGCCGACGGCGGGCATGATCTCCGGTGTGGAGCGGTGGCGCGGACCGGACACGGTCGCCGGGGCCGAGGCCGTGCAGGGCGAGCTGGCCGCGCGGGTGGAGATCCCGGCCGGGCCGGTGCCGCCCCCGCGGCGCGTCGCCGGCCTCGACGTCTCCTACCGCAAGGACTCCGACCTCGTCGCGGCCGCGGCCGTCGTCGTCGACACCCGCACGCTGGAGGTCGTCGAGGAGGCGGTGGTCGAAGGGGCCGCGACGTTCCCCTACGTGCCGGGGCTGTTGGCCTTCCGCGAGGTCCCGATGCTGCTGCGGGCGCTGGACGCCCTGACGACCCCGGTCGACCTGCTGCTCTGCGACGGCCAGGGGCTGGCCCACCCCCGCCGCTGCGGGGTGGCCTGCCACCTCGGTGTGCTCACCGGGCTCCCGGCCGTGGGGTGCGCCAAGAACCACCTCGTCGGCGAGCACGACGAGCCCGGCCCGCGGCGCGGCGACCGCTCCGCGCTCGTGGACGGCGGCGACGTCCTCGGGTGCGCGCTGCGCACGCAGGACGGGGTGCGCCCGGTGTACGTCTCCCCCGGCCACCGGATCGGCGTCGACCAGGCCGGCGACGTCGTGCTCGGCCTGTGCGGCACGTTCCGGCTGCCCGATCCGGTGCGCCGGGCCGACCACATCTCCCGGCGGGCGCTGACGTGAGCGCTAGCGGAGTGCGGCGTCCAGGTCGAAGTGGCGCAGGACGGCGTCGAGCCGCTCGAACGACGTGGCGGGGCCGCCGTCGAGGCGGCACCAGCAGGCCGGGTCGCCGCTGCGCCTGCCGATGACCCGGACGGTGGTCGCAGGGGCCTCGCGGGCGTGGTCGACACCGCGGTCGGCGAGCACCGAGGGGCCGATCAGCACCCCGTAGGGGACGGCGGGCGGGCTCACCGTCGACGGGCGGGTGCCGTCGGACCGGGTGGGGTGCACGGCGACGATCATGCTGCGGGCGATGCCCGCGAGGTCCTCCACGAGCTCGTCGATGCTGTCCTGGGCCACGGCACCGGCCGCCGGTCCGGCCAGCCGGACCTCCTCCAGCACGCCGGTGGTCACCGGGGAGACCTGCAGGCGGCCCACGGCGCGGCGGCCGGGCTCGCCGGCCACGACGACCAGCGCGGTGGGGTCGGGGGCGCGGTCGCGGCAGAACCCGGTGACCTCGCGGGGCGACCACGGCTGGGTCGCGGGCTCGGCGGTGCCCCAGCCCAGCGGGGCGGCACCGGTGAGCGCCATGGCGACCGCCTCCGTGCTCGCGCCCAGCTGCAGCTCGGCGGTCGCCGGGTGCAGCGTGGTCACCTGGACCTCCAGGCTGCCCAGCGCCGGGTCGAGCGGGCGCACCGGCGGGACGGCCCCCTCCACGGGGGCGAACCGGGCGCCGTCCCAGCCGACCGGAACGCCGACGAACCCGTCGCGGAAGCCGGCGCCGTCGCGCACGACCCACTGGCCGCCGCCCGCGCCGAACAGCAGCTCCAGCGGGTAGGTGATCCGGCTGTCCGACGGGGTGAGCACCTGCAGCAGGCGTCGGCTCTCCCGGGCGGCCACCGCGGCGCCGGCCAGCCACGTCGACAGGCCGACCACGGCCCGCGCCTGTTCGACGACCAGCGCCTCGGGCGTGACGCGGTCGGCCGCGGGGTGGGGCCGCTCGGGACCGTTCACCGGCTCGACCACGACACTCCCCCCGCCAGCGAGATCAGCGCGGCGGTGAACCGGCGGGCGACGCGCGGGGCCTCCGGGTCGGTGGAGACGGCTCTGGCCTCGACCCACCACGCCGGGTGCGGGGCGTCGGCCACGCCGAGCAGGCGCTGCGCCTCCCCCGCGACCTGCACCAGCCGTGGCCCCTCGATCGTGACCAGGGGGCGCTCGTCCTGGCCGCACAGCTGCACCAGCCCGCCGCGCTCGATGGTGTGCACCCGCAGCTCGGGCCCGCAGGCCCGCATCGCGGCCAGCGTGATGCCGGCGTCGGGTTGCCGCTCGCACAGCGCGACCAGGTCGAGGGTCATGACACCTCCGGGGTGGGCTGCTCGGGACCGAGGTAGGCGGTCTGCACGATGCGGGGCGCGGTGCCGGTGCGCACGAACTTGGCCCGGCCGACCGGCATGCTCCCGGCGCGGACGCCGGCGATCAGCTGGCCCTCGGTGCGGTCGCCGGACATGATCAGCGCGAGGCAGCCCGCCTCGCGCACCCCGAGCGTGAACGGCTCGTAGAGCCCGCGCGAGGCGCCCGACACGCGGCGGGTCATCAGCACGTGCAGGCCCACGGCGCGGCCGTTGGCCAGGTGCGGCACGAGCGGGGCCAGCGGGTGCGTGCCGGACGCGGCCAGCACGTCCTGGTCGTCGACGAGCAGCACGATCCGCGGCAGCGCGGTGGCCGGCCCGCCGGAGGTGGGGACCTCGTCGCCGCCGGTGCGCTCGGCCAGCTGCCCGGCGACCGCGGTGGCCAGCCGCTGGGCCAGGACGCTGTTGTGGGCGTAGCCGCCGAGGTACTCCTCCGGGACGGCGCCGGCCAGCCCGTGGCGCGGGTCGATGACCGCGAACACCAGCTCCTCGGGGGTGTAGCCGCGCACCAGGGCCGCCGCGGCCGCGCGCAGCAGGTTGGTCTTCCCGGTGCCGGTGTCGCCCAGGACCAGCAGGTGCTGGTCGCGGCCCACCAGCTCCAGCACCGCGGGGCCGAAGTCGTTCTCGAACCGGCCCAGCGGCACCGACCCGGCCGGCACCTCGACGTCGGCGAGATCGGCGACCGGCAGCACCGCGGGCAGCACCCGCACCGGGGCCGGCAGCGCCCCCGTCCACGCGCTCGCGACCAGGGTCGCGGCCTCGGCCAGCGCCGACGACGCGGGGTCGGGCAGCCCGTCCAGGCGCGGCAGCGCGACCTGGACGTACAGCTTGGTCGTGGTCAGGCCGCGCCCGGGCGTGTCGACGGGCACGCCGCGGGCCAGCTTACCGTCGATGCCCGACTCGGCGGGCTCGGTCATCCGCAGCTCGACCCGCTGGGTGAACGCCACCTGCTGGGCGCCGCGCACCTCGCTCCACCGGCGCACGGTGGCGACCACGTGGACCCCGAACCGGCCGCCGCGGGCCAGCAGGTCGTGGATCGGCGCCTCCAACTCCTCGAACTCGGCGGTCAGCTGGCCGTAGCCGTCGACGAGCAGCACGACCTCGTCGCTGCCCAGCTCGGGGAAGCGCCCGGCGGCCCGACCGGCCCGCAGGTCGGCCAACGTGTCCAGGCCGTGCCGGGCGAAGACCCGCTCGCGCTGGGCCAGCATCGCGTGCACCTCGTCGACCGTGCGCCGCACGCGTTCGCGGTCGTCGCGGCCGGCGACCCCGCCGACGTGCGGCAGCCCGGACAGCCCGCGCAGGCCGCTGCCCAGCAGGTCGACCCCGTAGACCCCGACGCGCGTCGGGGTCGTCGACGCCGCCACCCCGAGTGCCAGCGTGCGCAGCACCGTGGACTTGCCCGAGCCCGGGCCGCCGAGCACCGCGAGGTGCCCGCCGCCTGCGGCCAGGTCGACCAGCCACGGGCCCTGCCACTGGCGGGCCGGGTCGTCGAGCAGGCCCAGCGGCACCTGCAGCCCGCCCGCGCCGTCGGCGCCGCCCGCGCGCAGCCGGACGCCCTCGGCGGTGACGTCGAAGCCCCCCGCGGCGCGGTCGAGGGTGACCGCGTCCGGCAGCGGCGGCAGCCAGATCGGGTCGACCGGGGCGGCGGCGTCGGCGAGCTTGCCCACGACCGTGGACATCAGGGTCGGGCCGCTGCCCCGGCGGGTCGGCTGGGCGGGCTCCTCCTCGACGGTGCCCTCGACGACGCGGCCGAAGCGCAGCATCTGCTTGACCGGCGGGCCGGCGACGGGGGCCAGCTCGGCCTCGGCGCCGTCGGCCAGCGGACCCGACACGTAGGCGGCCTTGAACTTCTCGTAGACGGTCACGTCGACCTTGAGGTAGCCGTTGCCGGGCAGGGCCGGCAGCCGGGCGGCGTCGGGGGTGTCGAGCACGGTGCGCGACTCCATGTCCGACAGGGTGCGCAGGCCGATCCGGTACGACAGGTAGGTCTCCAGGCCGCGCAGCTTGCCCTGCTCGATGCGCTGGCTCGACAGCAGCAGGTGCACGCCGATCGAGCGGCCGATCCGGCCCAGCCGCAGGAACAGCTCGGCGAACTCCGGTTTCGCGGTGAGCAGCTCACCGAACTCGTCGATCACCACCAGCAGGTGCGGCAGCGCCGGCATCTCCGGGGGCGCGCCCCGCTCCGCGCGGCGCATCCGGTAGTCGGTGATGTCGGTGATCCGCCCGGCGTCGGCGAGCAGCTGCTGGCGGCGGAGGACCTCGCCGTCCAGGCTGGTGTACATCCGCTCGACCATCGCGGCGTCGCCGGACAGGTTGGTGATCAGGCCGGCGACGTGCGGCAGCGGCGCGAACGGGGCGAACGCGGCGCCGCCCTTGTAGTCCACGAGCACCATCGACAGGTCCTCCGGCGCGTGCACGGTGGCCAGCGCGAGCACGAGGGTGCGCAGCAGCTCGCTCTTGCCCGACCCGGTGGCCCCGACGCACAGCCCGTGCGGACCCATGCCGAGCTGGGCCGACTCCTTCAGGTCGAGCAGCAGCGGGCGGCCCGCGGAGTCCAGGCCGATCGGGACGCGCAGGAAGTCGCGCTCGGAGCGGTGGCGCCAGAGCCGGGCGACGTCGAGGGTGGTCGGGTCGGACAGGCCGAGCAGCTCGGCGAGGTCGGCCGGTGGGGTGCCGGTGCCGTCGTCGTAGGAGTCGGCGGACAGGCGCAGCGGCGCGAGCCGCCGGGCCAGCCCCTCCAGCAGTGCACGCGGGGCGTCGTCGAGCGTGCCGGAGATGGTCATCGGCGGTGTGGCGGCCAGGTCGGTGAGCGTGGCCTCGACCCCCTCACCGACGTCGCCGCCCGGCACCCGACCGGTGATCTCCAGCCGGCGCGACACCTCGCCCGGCTCGTGCAGCCGGTCGGCCAGCAGGTGGACGACGGTGATGCCGAGCGCGGGCAGCCCGATGGCCGGGTCCGGGGTGGGGATCCGGCGCGCCACCCGCCCGAAGGCGTCGTCGACGACGACCAGGCGGGGCCGCGTGCGCGCCTCGGCCGCGCCGCCGCCGTGGCGGTGGGCGGTGGCCGCCGTGCGGGCGCGCTCGCGCAGGTCGGCCGCCAGCACCTGGACGAGCGTGGCCTCGTCGGGGACCAGCCGGGGCACCGGGCCGGCGGGGCCGATCTGCTCGCGGTCGAGCAGGTGGGGCAGCCACCGGGTCCAGCCCCAGTCGGCTTCCCGCTCCGGCGGGGCGATCACCGCGAGCCGGACGTCGTCGGGGGCGTGCAGGGCGGCGAGCTGGGCGATCAGGGCGCGGGCCACGCGCAGCGCGTCGTCGCGGTCGGTGGCGATGACGCTGACGTCGCCCGCGCGGTCGAGCCCCAGGCGCAGCGGCATGCCGGGCACCCGCTCGAAGCGCCGGATCAGCGCGCGGGCCTCCGAGCGCATGAACGGGTCGGTCGGGCTGACGACCGTGCCCTCCTCGCGCATGGTGATGTCGCGGACGGGCAGCGCGCCGGTGCCGACGCGCAGGCGCAGGAAGTCGACGTCGCCGCGGCGGCGCTCCCAGAGCCGGGCCGGGTCGGCGACCAGGCCGAGCAGGTGCCCGGCCGGCGGGTCGAGGCGCACGCTGCGCTCGCGGAAGGCCCGCTCGCGCTCGCGCAGGTCGTCGCGGAGCTCCTCGAGGTAGGTGACGTAGAGCTCGCGCTGGGCGCGGCGCTTGCGGGCCGCCTGCCCGCGCTGGGTGATGTAGAGGACGCCGGCCGCGGTGAGCGACACGACCAGGATGACGGCGCCGAGCGCGGCGAACCCCGACCCGCGCAGGAACATCATCATGCTCATCGCCAGGCCGGCGCCGGCCAGCGGGATGAGGCTCTGCAGGCCGCTGCCGGTGCGCCCGTCGGGCAGCAGCGGCGGCGGGCTCATCGTGACCGGGTCCTCGGCCAGCAGCGGCGCCACCCTGCGGGCCGGCCGGTGGACCAGGCGCGTGGTCATCGCGGGCCCGGGGCCCAGGGCGGCTGGCCCGCGCGGTGCAGCGCCAGGCCGGCGAGCCGGGTGGCCTCGATCGCCGTGGCCTCGGCCAGCCGGCCGGGCTCGACCGGCGTGGCCGCGGCGAGGTGGCGGTCGTAGGGGATGGCGACCAGCGCGGCCCCGGTGCGGGTGAGCACCTCGCGCGCGGCGTCGACGTGCAGCGCGGCCCGGCCGCCGCGGCCGGTCGTGTTGAGCGCGATGACGGTGCGCTGCAGCAGGGCGGGCGGCACCTGGGCGAGGCCGGCCAGCGTGCTGCGCACGCCGTCGGGGGTGGCCGGCGCGACGACGACGGCGGCGTGCGCGTCGTGCAGGACGTCGGCGGTGCCCGGTTGCGCCAGCCCGCGGCCGCAGTCGGTGACGCAGACGGCGAAGAACCTCGACAGGGCCCGGGTGACGTCGCGGGTCGCGCCGGGAGGGGCGCCCGCGGGGCCGGGCAGCAGCCGCAGGCCGGAGGCGGCGCGCGGGAGCAGGGGGTCGAGGTCGGCGACGCCGCGGGCGCCCAGCAGCCGGGGGCCCAGGCTCGCCAGGCCCTCCCGTTCGGCCAGACCGAGGCGCCAGGCCAGCGACCCGTGGTCGGGGTCGGCATCGGCGAGGAGGACGTGGTCGGCGCGTCGCGTGGCGAACACCGACCCCAGCAGGGCGGTGACCGTGGTGCGACCGGCGCCGCCGCGGACCGAGACCACCGCGATGCGCCGACCGGTGGTGACCGGCGCCTGCGCCGCGTCGGCCAGCTCGGCCAGCTCGCGGGTGGCCCGGGTGGTGGTGACGAGGTGCGCGGCGAAGCGGGCGGCCCGGCGGGCGAAGCCGTCGCCGTGGGGGGCGCGGTCGCCCAGCCGGCCGTCGAGGCCACCGTCGCGGGACGGGGCCGGCGGGGGCG
>NZ_JAHDTH010000001.1 GCF_018531445.1 Pseudonocardia lacus | reverse complement strand
GGCGGCCTGCTGGCCGCCGCCGGGCTGGCCGGGCTGCTGCACGACGCCGGCAACCTCGCGATCACGCAGCTGGCGGCGGCCGACGACCCGGCGACCGTCGCCGCGGCGCACGCCCTGCTGCTCACCGCGAAGTGGGGCGTCAACCTCGCCGGCCTGCTGTGGGCGGCGGCGCTCGCCGCCGCGGCCGTCGGGCTCGACCTGCCCCGACGGCTGCGGCTGACCGGTCGGGCCGCGGTGCTGTTCGGCCTGGCCGCCGTCGCCCTGCCGTGGACGACGGGGACCGCGGGCCTGTCGCCGACGGCCGAACAGGCCGGTTACGCCCTGCAGCTGCCGGTGCTGGTCTGGTTCGCCGCGCTGGGGGTGCGGCAGCTGCGTCGCGGCTGAGACCGGCGCCATCGCGAGGGGCCTGCGCGACGGTGGCGCGCGTACCGGACACTTACCCCGTGACACCCCTTTTCGCCCGAATTGTCGTGCTGCTGTCCGGCGCGGCGATCCTGATCGTGGAGACCCTCGCGACGCGGCTGGTCGCCCCGTACGTCGGGCTGACGCTCGAGTCCACCACGGCCGTCATCGGCGTGGCGCTGGCCGGCATCGCGGGTGGGGCGGCGCTGGGTGGGCGCTGGGCCGACGTGGTCGCGCCGACGCGGGTCGCGGCGGGCGCGCTCGCCGTCGGCGGGCTGGGCGTGCTCGCGGTGCAGCCGCTCGTGCGGGTGCTGGGCCCGGCCGTCGGGCCCGGGCCGGTCGCGGCGGTGCTGCTGGTGGCGGCGTCGACGCTGGCCCCGGTCACCGCGCTGGCGATGGTGACGCCCGCGGTCACCCGCGCCCGGCTGCACACCGTGGACGGCTCCGGCGCGGTGATCGGCCAGCTCTCCGCCGCCGGCACCCTCGGCTCGCTGGCCGGCACGTTCCTCACCGGGTTCGTGCTGGTCGCACTGCTGCCGGTGTCGGCGATCCTGCTGGTGACCGCGGGCGCCTGCCTGCTGCTGGCCCTGCTCACCGCCGCGTCGCGCGCCCACGCGGCGCGGGTGGGCACGACCGCGGCGCTGCTCGCCGTCGCGCTGGTGGCGGTGCCCGGCCGCTGCGACACCGACACCGTGCACCACTGCGCCAGGGTGGAGTCCGACGGCCCCTCCACGCGCGTGCTCGTCCTCGACGACCTGCGCCACTCCGCGGTCGACCTCGCCGACCCCCGGCACCTGCGCTTCGCCTACACCCAGCGCTTCGCCGACGCAGTGGACACCGCCTTCCCCGCCGGGCAGGCCCTGGACGCGGTGCACCTGGGCGGCGGGGGCTTCACCATGCCGCGCTGGCTCGCGGCCACCCGCGCCGGATCGCGGTCGGTCGTGCTCGAGGTCGACCGGGGTGTCGTCGAGCTGGGGCGGCGCGAGCTGGGCGTCGACGCGATCCCCGGCCTCGACGTCCGGATCGCCGACGCGCGCACGGCGCTGGCCCAGCTCCCGGCGGCGTCGGCCGACCTCGTCGTCGGCGACGCGTTCGGCGCCCGCACGGTGCCCTGGCACCTGGCCACCGCGGAGTTCGTCGGGCAGGTGCACCGCGTGCTGCGCCCCGACGGCGTCTACCTGCTCAACGTCATCGACGCCGACCCGATGGCGCTGGTGGCCGCCGAGGCCGCGACGCTGGCCACCCGGTTCGGGCACGTCGCGCTGCTGGTCCGGCCCGACCAGCTCGCGCCGGGGGGCGGGGGCAACGTCGTGCTGGTCGCCTCCGACCGCCCGCTCGACCTCGGCGCCCTCGCCGACCGCGCGGCGTCGCGCGGCGAGCCCGGCTCGGTCGTCGACGACGCCGCCGTTCGTGCCCTGGCCACCGGCGCGGACGTGCTCACCGACGACTTCGCCCCGACCGACCAGCTGCTGGGCGGCTCGCTGTGGTCGGTGTTGCGCAGTTGAGCCGGCGGGCGGCGTGGCAGGCTGGTGCGGCCCGGGGGGTGCGAGGTCGTGCCCGGGCCGGACCGGCGGACGGGGAGCCTGCGTGAGTGGAGTCGTCACCCTCGGCGAGACGATGGCGCTGCTGACCCCGCCCGGTCGGCTCGTCGCGGGATCGTCGCTGGTGGTGGGCATCGGCGGGGCGGAGTCCAACGTCGCCATCGGCCTGGCCCGCCTCGGCGCGGTGGCCACCTGGATCTCCCGGGTCGGCGACGACGACCTCGGCCGGGCCGTGGTCCGCGAGATCCGGGCCGAGGGCGTGCGGGTGGTCGCCGACGTCGACGCCGACGCGCCCACCGGGCTGATGCTCAAGGAGATGCGCGGCGGCCGGCCGCACCGGGTGCGGTACTACCGCGCGGGCAGCGCGGCCTCGCGGCTGTCCCCCGCCCACGTCGACGCCGTCGCCGGGGAGATCCGCGCCGCCCGGGTGCTGCACCTGACCGGCATCACCGCGGCGCTCGGTCCGGGGCCGCGCGCCGCCGTCCTGCACGCCGCGGCCATCGCGCGCGACGCGGGCGTGCTCGTCTCGGTCGACGTCAACCACCGCCGCACGCTGTGGACCGACGACGCGGCCCGACCGGCGCTCGCCGAGCTGGTCGCCGCCGTCGACCTGGTGTTCGCCGGCCCCGACGAGGCGGCGCTGGTGCTGGGCCGCGACCCCGGACCGGCCGACGCCGCGACGGGCGCGAGCCTGGCCGCCGGGCTGGCCGGGCTCGGGCCGGCGACCGCTGTGGTGAAGCTGGGCGAGCTGGGCGCCGTGGCGGTCGGCGGGGGCGCTCCCGTGCACGCGCCGACCCGGCCGATCGACGTCGTCGACGCCGTCGGCGCGGGCGACGCGTTCGTCGCCGGCTACCTGGCCGAGCTGGTCGAGGGCCACCCCGTCGAGCGGTGCCTGGCGACGGGCAACGCCGCGGGTGGGGCCGTGTGCGGGGTCCCCGGCGACTGGGAGGGCCTGCCCACCCGGGCCGAGCTCGCCGACGCCTCCGCCCCACCCGCCGAGGTCCTCCGCTGATTTCGACCCTGTTCCGAACGCCGTTCTCGACCCCTGACCCCCGACCCCCGATCCCGACGATCGGTCCCGTTTCCGGATGTCGTCCGCCGAACCCGAGGAGCCCCGGTTGAGCGCCTCCCTGCTGGCCCGCTGCCCCGTCGTGCCGGTCGTGGTCCTCGAGGATCCCGCCCAGGCCCTCCCGCTGGGCGAGGCCCTGCTGGCCGGCGGCATCGACGTCGTCGAGATCACCCTGCGCACGGCGGCCGGCCTGGCCGGCATCCGCGCGCTCGCGTCGCTGCCCGAACTGCTCGTCGGCGCCGGGTCCGTGCTGGTCCCCCGGCACGTCGAGGAGGTCGTCGAGGCCGGGGCCCGGTTCGTGGTCAGCCCCGGGTTCTCCGGGTCGGTCGTCGACCGCTGCGCCGAGCTGGGGGTCCCCGCGCTGCCCGGCACGTCCGGCGCGTCGGACCTGATGGCCGCGGTGGAGCGGGGGCTGACGGAGGTCAAGTTCTTCCCCGCCGGGCTGCTCGGCGGGCCGGCCGCGATCGCGGCGCTGTCGGCGCCGTTCCCCGCCATGGCGTTCCTGCCGTCGGGCGGCGTCAAGGCGGAGAACATGGCCGACTACCTCGCGCTGCCCGCCGTCCCGGCGGTGAGCGGCACCTGGATGGTCGAGCCCGCGCTGCTCGCCGACGGCCGGTGGTCCGAGGTCACGTCGCGCGCGGCCGACGCGGTGGCACGGGCGACCGCCACGTCCTGAACTCCGGCCCGGACGGCTCGACGTGGCTGCGCGCGACCTGACGTTCGTCACCTTGCGTCTGGAATAGGTAAGCCTAAGCTGAGGCGATGAGCTCGCGACCCGCCGCGATGGCGGCCCGTGTCCTGCGCACCGCACCGGTCTCCCCGCACATGACCCGGATCACCCTCGGCGGCCCGGAGCTGGCCCGGTTCGTCGGCATCGGCCATGACCAGGTCGTGCGCATGTTCTTCCCGCAGCCCGGGCAACGCGAGCCGGTGATCCCCGACAGCGGCGACTGGTGGGAGACCTACCAGGCGATCCCCGAGGACCGCCGGCCCGCGCTGCGCAACTACACGGTGCGCCGCTTCGACGCCGACGCCCTGGAGCTCGACGTCGACTTCGTGCTGCACGGCGACGAGGGCCCCGCCTCGGCATGGGCCCTGCGCGCGGCGCCCGGCGACGTGGTCGGCGTCTGCCACGACCGGACCAGCGCCAAGTGGCCGGAGGAGACCGACTGGCTGCTGCTCGTCGCCGACGAGACCGGCCTACCCGCGCTCTCGGTCATCCTCGAAGAGCTGCCGCCGGGCCTGCGGACCCTGGCCTACGTCGAGGTCGGCGGCCCCGAGGACCGGATCGACCTGGCCACCGGCCCCGACGTCGACGTGGTCTGGCTGCACCGCGACGGCGTCACCGCCGGGCGCAGCGACGTCGTGGTGCGCACCCTGCGCGACGCGGCGCTGCCCGAGGGCGAGGTGTTCGCGTGGGTGGCCGGCGAATCCGGGATGGTCAAGGACGTTCGCCGGCACCTGGTGCGCGAGCGCGGCGTCCACAAGCGCCGCGTCGAGTTCTGCGGGTACTGGCTGCACAAGGTCCACGACAACGAGCGCTTCATCGGTGAGATGCAGCGGCTCTACGCCGAGGTCCAGGAGGCCGCGCAGGCCGCCGGCTAGTGCGCGGCGGTCAGCCCCGCAGGTGGCAGCGCACGCTTCCCCCGCCTTCGACCGGGGTCTCCGCCGGCACCTCGACCCGGCAGACGTCCATGGCGTACGGGCAGCGGGTGTGGAACGAGCAGCCCGGCGGCGGGTTCGTCGCGTCGGGCATCTCGCCGGTGAGCACGATCCGCTCCCGCTCGCGCTGGCGGCGCGGACTGGGCAGCGGCACCGCGGAGAGCAGCGCCTCCGTGTAGGGGTGCGCGGGCTGGTCGAAGAGCCGGTCGATGGGTCCGGTCTCGACGATCTCGCCCAGGTACATCACCGCCACCCGCTGGGCGATGTGCCGGACCACCGCCAGGTCGTGGGCGATGAACAGGTAGGAGATCCCGAACTCGGCCTGGATGTCCTCGAGCAGGTTGAGGATCTGGTTCTGGGTGGAGACGTCCAGCGCGCTCACGGCCTCGTCGCACACCACCAGGCGCGGGTTGACCGCGACGGCGCGGGCGATCGCGATGCGCTGGCGCTGCCCGCCGGAGAACTCGTAGGGGTAGCGGTTGAGGTGGCGCCGCGACAGGCCGACGTGCTCCATCAGCTCGGCCAACCGGGCGGTGCGCTGCTCCCGGGTCAGGTCGAGGTGGGTGTCCAGCGGCTCGGCGATGCTCTCCGCGACCACCATCGCCGGGTCCAGCGACGAGTAGGGGTCCTGGAAGACCATCTGCATCTTGCGCCGCACGCCGCGCAGCGCCTCGCCGCGCAGGGCGGTGATGTCCTGGCCGTCGAGCCGGATGCGCCCGCCGGTCGGCTCGATCAGCCGCAGCAGGGCCCGGCCGGTGGTGGACTTGCCCGAGCCGGACTCCCCCACCAGGCCGACGGTCTCGCGCTCGCCGATGCTCAGGTCGACCCCGCGCACCGCGCGCAGCGGCACCGTGCCGCCCAGCGGTCCGCGCCGCAGCCGGAACTCGACGTCGAGGCCCTCGACCTCGGCGACCGGGACCGGTGGGTCCGCCACCGCGGCACCGGGCTTGCGCAACGGGACCGCGGGGCGGTCGGCCGGCGGTGTCACTCGGTCCCCTCCAGGGTCAGCTCGTGCACCCGCAGGCAGCGGCTGGTCCGCCCGCCGTCCAGCTCGCGGATCGCGACCCGGCCCCCGGCACCGTCGTCGCCCGCCCGGCAGGTGTCGAGGGCGTGCGCGCAGCGCGGGTGGAACCGGCAGCCGGGGGGCATCGAGCCCGGGGCCGGCGTGCGGCCGGGGATGGTGGCCAACCGGCCCGACCGGCCGGTCAGCTGCGGCATGGCCGTCATCAGCGCCGCGGTGTAGGGGTGGCGCGGGCGGTGGTAGAGGTCGTCGACCTCGGCCTGCTCCACGACCTGCCCGGCGTACATGACGACCGCCCGGTCGCAGATGTCGGCGACCACCCCCAGGTCGTGGGTGACGAAGACGACCGCGGTGCCGTGCTCCTCGCTCATCCGCCGCATCAGGTCGAGCACCTGGGCCTGGATGGTGACGTCGAGCGCGGTGGTCGGCTCGTCGGCGATGATCACCTTGGGCTGGCAGGCCATCGCCATCGCGATCATCACGCGCTGCCGCATGCCGCCGGAGAACTCGTGCGGGAAGCTGCGGGCGCGCTGGGCGGCGTTCGGGATGCCCACCTCGCTCAGCACCTCGACCGCGCGCGCCATCGCCGACCGCCACGACCCGCCGCGGTGCCGGCGCACCACCTCGGCGATCTGGTCGCCCACCTTGAACGCGGGGTTCAGGCTGGTCATCGGCTCCTGGAAGATCATCGAGATGTCGTCGCCGCGGATCGCCTCCAGCTTGCGCCGCGGCATCCCGACCAGCTCCACGCCGTCCAGGCGCACGCTGCCGCGGGGGATCCGCGACGAGTGCGGGGGCAGCAGGCCCAGCGCGGCCAGGCTGGTCACCGTCTTGCCCGAGCCGGATTCACCGACGATGCCGACGGTCTCGCCGCGCCCGACGGCGAACGACACCCCGTCGAGCACGCCCAGCCAGCCGCTGTCGGTGGCGAACTCCACCTCCAGGTCCTCGACGACCAGCACCGGGTCGGTCTTTCCCGCGGCCGCGCCGCCGGCGGCCGGGTGCGTCGCCGCGGTCATGCCGCCCTCCGTTCCTCGCGGCCCAGCGAGTCGCGAAGGCCGTCGCCGAGCACGTTGAAGGCGAGCACGGTCAGCGCGATGAGCAGGCCGGGGAAGACGGTCAGCCAGGGCGCGGCCGCGGTGTAGCGGAAGCCGCGCTCGATCATCGACCCCCAGCTGGCGTCGGGCGGCTGCACGCCAAGGCCGAGGAACGACAGGCTGGCCTCGGCCAGCATCGCCATCGCCGCGGCCAGCGAGATCTGCACGATCAGCGGGGAGAGCACGTTGGGCACGACGTGGCGGCGGATCACCCGGTGGGTCGGGGTGCCGATCGAGCGCGACGCCTCGATGAAGGTCTCCTGGCGCACGGACAGCACGCTGCCGCGCACGAGCCGGACGAACCGCGGCGCGAAGATCACCCCGATCACGAACATGGCGTTGGTCAGGCTCGGGCCGAGCACGCCGACGAACGCGATGGCCAGGATCAGCGGCGGGAAGCACATCACGCCGTCGGTGATCCGCATGATCACCGAGTCGACCCGGCGACCGGCGTACCCGGCGACCAGGCCGGGGACCACGCCGAGCGCGATCGCGACCGCCACCGCCTGGGCGGCGGCCACCAGCGAGATCCGCCCGGCGTACAGGGCGCGCGTGTAGACGTCGCGGCCGAGGTCGTCGCTGCCCAGCAGGTGCCCGTCCTGGCCGGGGGCCCGCAGCACCGCGCCGAGGTCCTGCTCCAGCGGGGGGTGCGTGGCCAGCAGCGGCGCGATGATCGAGGCCAGGACCACCAGCGCCAACCAGCCCAGCGCCAGCAGCGCCGGCACCTGCCGGCGGAACCGGCGCCAGAACCGGGCCTTGGCGCTGAGCTCGGGGGTCTCGAGCGCCTCGCGCTCGTCCAGCGTCGCCGCGCTCATCCCTGCTGCCTCACCTTCGGGTTCAGGTAGCCGTAGCTGAGGTCGACGGCGAGGTTGATCAGCATCACGACCAGCGCGGTGACCACGACGATCCCCTGGATCATCGGGATGTCGCGCTGCAGCACGGCGCGGATGGCCAGGTCACCGAGCCCGGGCAGGCCGAACACCCGTTCCACGATGACCGAGCCGCCCAGCAGGAAGCCGACCTGGAAGCCGATGACGGTCACCACCGGCACCGCGGCGTTCTTCAGACCGTGCTTGGCGATGATCACCCCGCCGCGCAGGCCGTTGGCCCGGGCGGTGCGGATGTAGTCCTGCTGCATGACGTCGTGGAGCGAGCCGCGCAACTGGCGGGTGATCTCGGCGGCGACCGTGGTGCCCAGGGTGATGCCCGGCAGCACCAGACCCCACGCCCACGCCCCGACGCCGTCGGTGATCGGCGTGTAGCCGACCGCCGGGAAGATCGGGAACATCAGGGCCAGCACGATGATCAGCAGGATGCCCACCCAGAAGTTGGGCATCGAGATGCCGATCGAGGCCAGCAGCGTGGCCAGCCGGTCGGGCCAGCGGCCGCGGTGGACCGCGGCGATGATGCCGGCGGGCACCGCGATCAGCAGCGCCACGGTCATCGCGGCCGCGGCGACCGAGATGGTGACCGGGAACCGGCCCAGTATCGCCCCGGTCACCGACTCGTTGCTGAACAGCGAGGTGCCCAGGTCGCCGGTGAGCGCCGAGCCCGCCCACCCCAGGTACTGCACGATGACGGGGTCGTTGAAGCCCAGCCGCTCGCGGGTGGCCTCGATCTCGGCCACGGTGGCGTTCTCGCCGGCGATGGTGATCGCCGGGTCCCCCGGGATGAGCAGCACCAGCGCGAATACGCCGAGCGAGACCAGGAAGAGCAGCGGGACCATCATCAGGACCCGTTTCACGGTGTATTGCAGCACGATTCCAGGCACTCTCCCCCGCACATCGGATCAGCGAGGGCGACGCGTCCGCGCGCCACCTCGCTGTGGCTGGTGATGGGGCACCACCGGAACTTGCAGGAAACTCATTCCAGGAAGCCGGGGACTGACTGATCGGCCGTTAAGGTAAACCGAGGCCACCCCGATGGTCAACGCACGGTCACCCGCCTGCCCGGATCGGGTCACTCGGGCGCAGCTGCGCCGCAGGTCAGGGCGTCCTCTGGACGGCCGCCTACCTCTCGGTAACCACCGGCCTCCATGCCCGGACGCCCGCGGACCACCCGTCCGCCGCGCCGCGACGGCTCCCGCCGCCTCCGAATTCGGTCTACTCAATCGCACGACGACCGGGTACCGTGATCGCGTCCGGCGCCTCGCCGCGGCCATCTCCAGAACGACGCCATCCGCAGGACGACGCGCACCTCCAGAACGACGCGCCACACCCCCAGAACAGTGCCTGCATTCGCCTCGCCCGCACCGCCGCGGAACCGGAGGGTGAACCGGAACATGAAGCTGCGAACACTCGTGCCCGCCCTGGCCGCCGCCATGGCGGCGTTGCTGCCGGTGGCGGCCTGCGCGCCCATCCAGCCCGCCGGAGGCGGCGGACCGGAACCCGCCGAGCAGGCGCCGGTCGCGCCGGAGGACATCGACCCGGAGGCGACCATCCGGTTCGCCGACGCGGTCGGTCCCAGCCGGTTCGACCCGCACCGCTCGACCATCGGCCAGGACATCCGGTTCTTCGCGCCGGTCTACGACCGGCTGGTGCACCTGTCCCCCGAGGGCGAGCCGATCCCCGGACTGGCCACCGAGTGGACCTGGGAGGACGACGGGCTCACCCTGAAGATGGTGCTGCGCCAGGGCGTGACCTTCCACGACGGCGCCCCCTTCGACGCCGAGGCGGTGCGGGCGAACATCGAGCGGGCCAAGACCGTCGAGGGCTCCTCGGTCGCCTCCGACCTCGCCATGATCAGCACCGTCGAGGTGGTCGACCCGTTCACCGTGCGGCTGCGGCTCAGCGAGCGCAACAGCATGCTGCCGGGCCTGCTCTCGCACCGGGCCGGGGCGATGGTCAGCCCCACCGCCTTCGACAACCCCGACCTCGACCTCGCGCCGGTCGGCACGGGCATGTACAAGGTGCGCGAGTACCGGCCCAACGACACCATCTTCTACGAGCGCAACCCCGACTACTGGGACACCGAGGTCGTCGGGGTCAAGGAGCTGCAGCTGCGGATCCTGCCCGACGAGGTCACCCGGATGAACGCGCTGCGCACCGGCGAGGTCGACATGGCCCTGCTGACCGGCCGGCTGGCCGCCGAGGCCGAGGGCCTGCCCGGCACGGTGGTGCACCGCGACCCGACGCTGACCTACCTGGTGCTCTACCTCAACCGCGCGCGCTCGGAGTTCGGCAACCCGCTGGTGCGCCAGGCGCTGAACCACGCCATCGACCGCAAGGCCATCGTCGACGGCATCTACTTCGGCGCGGGCACCCCGACCGTGCAGCCGTTCCCGGAGGGCTACTACGCCCACAACCCGGCCTACCCGGGCGACTACTACCCCTACGACCCGCAGAAGGCCCGCGACCTGCTGGCCCAGGCCGGGCTGGCCGGGGGCTTCTCGTTCGAGATGCTGGTGACCTCGCTGGGCACCTACATCCAGGCCGGCGAAGCCGTGCAGAACATGCTGGCCGAGGTCGGCATCACCGCGAACATCCGCTCGGTGGAGGCCGCCCAGACCGCCGACGTCTACTACCGCCAGCAGCAGGGCGACGCGCTGGTCTCGCAGTGGGGCGGGCGCCCGGACCCGTCGATGACCATCGACCTGCAGTTCACCGGCGACGGGTTCTCCAACCCCGGCCGGCACACCACGCCGCGGCTGGAGGAGCTGCAGCGCCAGGCACTGGACACCCTCGACCCGGACGAGCGCACGGCGACGATCCACGAGGAGGTCGGTGAGCTCGTGGAGCAGGCGTTCCAGGTGCCGATCGCCTCCGACCAGTCGGTGATCGCGACCAAGGACACCGTCGTCGGCTTCGAGACGCTGGTGACCGGTCAGATCAACTTCCGGACGCTGGGGGTGCGCAAGTCGTGACCGAGCGCTGGGGGATCACCCTCCCGCTGGCCGGCCTCCCGCTGCGCGAGCAGCGGGAGGTCGTGGCGGGGCTGCCCGACCTCGGCTACACCGACGCCTGGACCGGCGAGGCCGGCGGGACCGACGGGTTCACCCCGCTGGTGCTGGCCTCGCAGTGGGCGCCTGCGCTGCGGCTGGGTACGGCGATCATCCCGGCCTTCACCCGCGGTCCGGCCACCGTGGCCATGTCGGCGGCCACGCTGGCCGGGCTCGCGCCGGGCCGCTTCGCCCTGGGCATCGGCACGTCCTCGGACGTGATCGTGCGGAACTGGAACGGCATCCCGTTCGACGAGCCCTACGCCCGCACGCGCGACCTGCTGCGCTTCCTGCGCCCGGCCCTGGCCGGCGAGAAGGTCGAACGCGAGTACCCGTCCTTCACCATCCGCGGCTTCCGCCTCCCGGAGGCCCCCGACCCGACTCCCCCGGTCCTGGTGGCCGCGCTGCGCCCGGGGATGCTGCGCCTGGCCGGGCGGGAGGGCGACGGCGCGATCCTGAACTGGCTCGCCGCAACCGACGTCGCCACCGTCGCCCCGCACGTGCGCGGCCAGGGCAAGCCCGACGCCGAGCTGGTGGCCCGGATCTTCGTGCTGCCCGACGTGCCCGCCGACGAGGCCCGCGCGCTGGGCCGTCGCGCCATCGCCGCCTACCTCAACGTCCCGGTCTACCGCGCCTTCCACGAGTGGCTCGGGCGCACCGAGCTGGCCGGGATGTGGAAGCTGTGGGCCGACGGCGACCGCCGCGGCGCCCTCGCCGCCATCCCCGACGAGGTGGTCGACGCGCTGATCCTGCACGGTCCCGCGGAGTCGGTGCGCGAGCAGGTGCGGGCCTACGTCGAGGCCGGCATCACCACCCCCGTGCTCGCGCCGCTGGGCGGCGGCGACCCGGTCGCGACGGTGCGGGCGCTCGCCCCCCGGTAGCCCACGGACCGTTCGACCAGGTTGATCGGCGTATCAACCTAGAATATTCTTCTAGAAGTCCTCTCTGAAGTCGGGTGCCGGGGTGGGGCACCCGCGCCGGCCGGGCACCCGCGCCGGGCAAGGAGGCCCTCGACCTTGGCGACACCACACCCTCCGGTCGCAACCCCCACCGCGCACGTGGACGTGCTCGTCGTCGGGGCCGGGATCTCCGGCATCGGCGCCGCGTACCACCTGCGCCAGCACTTCCCCGAACGCAGCTTCACCGTGCTCGACGCACTCGACGGCGCGGGCGGCACCTGGTGGACCCACCGCTACCCCGGGGCCCGGTCCGACAGCGACCTGTTCACCTTCGGCTACTCGTTCAAGCCGTGGCGGGGGCCGTCGATCGCCACCGCCCAGGAGATCCGCTCCTACCTGGAGGAGGTCGTCGAGGAGAACGGGCTGGGCGAGCACATCCGGCACGGCCACCGGGTCACGGCCGCCTCGTGGTCCTCCGAGGACGCGCGCTGGACGGTCGACGCCGTGCGTACCAGCACCGGCGAGCCGGTGCGGTTCACCACCGACTTCCTGTGGATGTGCCAGGGCTACTACCGCCACGACGCCGGCTACGTGCCGCGGTGGCCGGGCCTGGAGCGCTTCGCCGGGCCGGTCGTGCACCCGCAGCGCTGGCCGGAGGACCTCGACTGCACCGGCAAGCGGGTCGTCGTCATCGGCTCCGGCGCGACGGCGGCCACGCTGATCCCGGCGCTGGCCGAGACGGCCGAGCACGTGACGATGCTGCAGCGCACGCCCACGTTCTTCATCGCCCGGCCGCGCACCCACGAGCTGGCCACGACGCTGCGCGAGCTCGACGTGCCCGAGGAGTGGACCCACGAGATCGTCCGGCGCGCCTACTTCAAGCAGGGTGAGGAAGTCACCCGGATGTCGTTCGAGGAGCCGGAGAAGCTGCGCGCGTTCCTGCTGGAGGAGATGCGCAAGCTGCTGCCGGAGGGCTTCGACGTCGAGCGCCACTTCAACCCGGCCTACCGGCCGTGGCAGCAGCGGATCGCGGTGGTGCCCGAGGGCGACCTGTTCACCGCGATCCGTGACGGGCGGGCCTCGGTGGTCACCGACACGATCGAGGAGTTCACCGATGACGGCATCCGCACGAGCTCCGGGCACTTCCTTGCGGCCGACGTCGTGGTCACCGCGACCGGCTTCGACCTGTCGCTGTTCGGCGAGATCGCCTTCGCCGTGGACGGCGAGCCGGTCGACTTCACCGAGCGGGTCACCTACCGCGGGTTCATGGTCAGCGGGGTGCCGAACATGGCCTACGTGTTCGGCTACTTCCGCTCCAGCTGGACCCTGCGCGCCGACCTGGTCAGCGAGGTGGTCTGCCGGCTGATGGTGCGGATGAAGGAGCGCGGCGCGCGCAGCGTCGTCCCGACGCTGCGGCCCGAGGACGCCGACATGGCGCTGCTGCCCTGGGCCGACCCGGAGAACTTCAACGCCGGCTACGTCCTGCGCTCGCAGCACCGGATGTTCCGCCAGGGCGACCGGGAGCCGTGGACGCACATGCGAGAGTTCCACGAGGAGCGCACCACGCTCCCGGTGGCCGACCTCGACGACGGCCTGGTCTACCGGTGAGCACCACCGTGCGCGGCGCGGTGCTGACCGGGATCGGCGAGCCGCTGGTGGTCCGCGACGACCTGCGGCTGCGCGCGCCGGGCCCGGGCGAGGTCCGGGTGGCGTTGCGGGCCAGCGGGGTGTGCCATTCGGACCTGTCGATCCAGAACGGGACGCTGGCCGGCGTCGTGCCGGCCGTGCTCGGCCACGAGGGCGCGGGCGTGGTGGTGGAGGTCGGCCCCGGCGTGCGCGGCGCGGCCGAGGGCGACCACGTGATCCTGGTGTGGATCCCGCCGTGCGGGCGCTGCCGGTTCTGCCTGGGCGCCCAGCCGCAGCTGTGCACCGCCGGGCGGCTGGCCAGGGCGGAGCGCGAGCCGGCACTGTCGACCGCCGACGGCCCGGTGGCCTCGGCGCTGGGCGTGGGCACGTTCGCGGAGCAGACCGTGGTGCCGGTGGAGTCGGTGGTGCCGATCGACCGGGCCGTGCCGTTCGACGTGGCCGCGCTCGTCGGCTGCGGGGTCATGACCGGGGTCGGCGCGGTCATCAACACGGCGCGGGTCGTGCCGGGTTCGTCGGTGGTCGTGGTGGGCTGCGGCGGGGTCGGCGTCAACGTCGTGCAGGGCGCCCGGCTGGCCGGGGCCGCGACGGTGCTGGCCGTCGACCGCGCGCCCGGGAAGCTGGAGATCGCCCGGCGGTTCGGGGCGACGCACGCGGTCGCGCCCGACGGGCTGCGCGCCGCCACCGACGACCTGACCGGCGGCGACGGCTTCGACTACGCGTTCGAGGTCGTCGGGCGCTCGGAGACCGTGCGCGCGGCGTGGGACGCCACCCGCCGGGGCGGGACGACGGTGGTGGTCGGCGCGGGCAGCCGCACCGACATGGTCTCGTTCAGCGTGGGCGAGCTGTTCTCCGCCGAGCGCAGGCTGCTCGGCTGCCTGTACGGCTCGGCGGACGTCCGCACCGACTTCCACCGGGTGCTGGCGCTGTGGCGGGCCGGGCGGCTCGACCTGACCGGTCTGGTCTCCCGGCGGATCACCCTCGACGGCATCGACGGGGCGTTCGCCGCGATGGACGGCGGCGACGTCGTGCGCAGCGTCATCGACTTCCGCGGGTGATCCACGTCTGACCAGCGGTGAGGAAGGCCACTCCCCGACCCCCGGATCAACACTTAGCATCGAACAAGTTTTTCGACCGTCGACGCCCGGCCCCCGGGCGGCTGGAGGCTGTGGTGGCGCCCGACCCGACCGATCGGGACCGGACGCGCTACGCGTGGCGGGTGCTGTCGGTGGTCAGCATGGCCAGCATCGCCTTCGCGCTGGGCACCAGCTCGCTCAACGTCGCCCTGCCCGACGTCGTGCGGGCCTTCGACGCGAGCGCGGCGGCCGCGAGCTGGATGCTGCTGTCGTTCATGCTGGCCAACACCGTGCTGATGGTGGTCTTCGGGCGGCTGGCCGACATGTTCGGCAGGCGCTCGATGTACCTGTGGGGCCTGGCCACCTACACCGCCGCCAGCCTGGCGCTGGGCTTCGCGCCCGACGAGTGGTGGATCGTCGGGCTGCGGGTCGTGCAGGCGGCCGGTGGGGCGATGCTGCTGGCCAACAGCGCCGCGCTGTTGACCGACGCCTTCCCGCGCCACCTGCTCGGGCGCGGCATGGGCGTCTACATCGCCTCGTTCTCGGTGGCCCAGGTGGTCGGGCCGACGCTGGGCGGGTTCCTGTCGCACCGGTTCGGCTGGCAGTGGGTGTTCTGGTTCAGCGTGCCGCTGGGGCTGGTCTGCCTGGTGTGGGGGATCGTCGCCCTGCGCCGGGCGCCCCCCACCACCGGGGAGCGGGGCCTGGACCTGCCGGGCAACCTGCTGGTGCTGGTGTCGCTGGGCGGGCTGCTCATCGGGCTGTCGCAGGTGTCCGACCACGGTTGGACCGCCCCCGTCGTGCTGATCGGGATCGCCCTGTTCGTGGTGCTGCTGCCGGTGTTCGTGGTGGTGGAGCGGCGCAGCGCGAACCCGGTCGTGGACATGGGACTGTTCACCGACCGCGTCTTCAGCCTCGGGCTGACCGCGTCGTTCCTCAGCACGTCGTCGCGGATGGCCGTCGTCCTGCTGGTCGCGCTGTTCTACCAGGCAGCGCACGGCGAGGACCCGATCACCGCCGGGCTGCGGGTGCTGCCGATGTCGGCGGCCATGATGGTCTTCTCCGCGAGCTCGGGGCTGCTGCACCGCTGGCTCGACGCGCGCCGCGTCGCCGTGCTGGGCAACGCGGTCAGCACCGCGGGCCTGCTGCTGCTGACCGCGAGCATCTCGGCGACGGGCGGCTACGCGACGGTCTGCGTCGCGCTGGTCCTGCTGGGCGTCGGCTCGGGGCTGTTCGTGCCGGCCAACACCACCGCCCTGCTCGACGAGCTGCCGGCCAACCGGGTGGGCATCGTCAACGCCATGCGGCTGATGGTGATCAACACCGCGATCGTGGTGACCACGGCGCTGGCGCTGACCTCGGTGACCGCCGCGCTGCCCGCGGCGCTGCGCCCCGCCGTGTTCGCCGGCACGCTCGCCGACGTGGCGCCCGCCGCGGTCGAGCAGCTGGTGCTGGGCTACCGGGTCACCCTCGCCGGCATGGCGGTCGTCTCGGCGCTGTCGATCCTGGCGGTGCTCGGCGCCCGGCGCTCCGCACGGACCGGCCGCAACGCCCCGGTGGCGGTGGGCGCGCCGGAGCCGGTCGCGAGCTCCACCGGCCGCTGAGGCCCGCGGCTCACCGCGCCGGCTCGGTGCTGAAGTCGTCCCAGTCGACGTGGCGGGTCATCGCCCAGTAGTCGACGATCCGCCAGGGCAGCGTGCAGACCACCCGCCCGGCGGGGTTGCGGTACCAGTTGCCCATTCCCGGGTGCGTCCAGATCATCCGCTCGTGGGCGGCGTCCTGGCGGGCGGCGTAGTCGGCGTGCGCCTCCGGGCGGCACTCGACGGCACCGATCCCCCGCTCGGCCATCGTCACCAGCGCCTCGACGATGTAGCGCACCTGGAACTCGGCGATGGTGATGTAGCTGCCGCCGTGCCCGAGGACCGTGCCCGGGCCGCAGGTCAGGAACAGGTTCGGGAAGCCGGCCACGGTGATCCCCAGGTGCGCGTCGGCGTCGTCGGGGCCCCACAGCTCGCGCAGCAAGGCGCCGTCGCGGCCGCGGATGTCGAGCGGGTGCAACTGCTTGTGCGTCTCGAAGCCGGTGCACAGCACGACGACGTCGGCCTCGACCTCGGTGCCGTCGGCGCCCCGGACCCCGGTCGGGGTGATCGCCGCGACGGGCTCGGTGAGCAGGGTGACGTCGTCGCGGCGCAGCGCGGCGTACCAGCCGTTGTCCAGCAGCATCCGCTTGCCGAAGGGCGGGTAGTCCGGCAGCGCCTTGGCCACCAGGTCGTCGCGGCCGGCCAGCTCGGACTGCAGGTAGCGGGTGAAGACGCGGCGGTGGGCGTCGTTGACCGCGTTGACCGAGCGCCGCGGGTGCTCCCACTCGGGGTCGATCTGCAGCGACGGGTGGACCCGGTCGTTGAAGTTCCAGGCCAGCCGGGTGCGGTACCAGCGCCGGTAGAACGGCACGGCGTCCATCAGCAGTTGGACGTGCTCGTCGATCGGGCTGAAGTAGACGCCGTTGGGCGCGGCCCACTGCGGCGACCGCTGGAAGATCGTCACGTGCGCGGCGGTGCCGGCGACGGCGGGCACGATCTGCATCGCGCTGGCCCCGGTGCCGATCACGGCCAGCCGCTTGCCGGTCAGGTCGAGGTCGGCCGGCCAGCGCGCCGAGTGGAACAGCCGCCCGCGGAACTCCCCCATGCCGGGCAGGTCGGGCACCTTGGGCCGGTTCAGCTGGCCGACGGCGGTGATCACGGCGTGCGCCTCGATGCGCTCGCCGTCGGTGGTGCGCACCGTCCAGCGGCGGCGGTCGGCGTCGTAGTCGGCGCCGGCGGCCTCGACGCCGAACCGGATGCGCGAGCGCAGGTCGTAGCGGTCGGCCACCTCGCGCAGGTACGCCAGCACCTCGTCGCGCTTGCCGAAGTGGGTGGACCACCGCCGCGGCGCGAATGAGTAGGAGTACAGGTGGCTCGGGGTGTCGACCCCCGCCCCGGGATAGGCGTTCTCCAGCCAGGTGCCCCCGACGTCGTCGTTCTTCTCCAGCACGACGTGGGAGATCCCGGCCTCGTGCAGCCGGATCGCGGCGAGCATCCCGGAGACGCCCGCGCCGATCACGACCACCCGCAGGTCCGAGCCGGGCACCACGCGGACCGGCTCGGGCGGCGCGAAGCCCATGTCCTCGGCGGTCATCGCGGCGTACTCGGCGGGCACCGGCTCGCCCACGGCCAGGCCCATCAGCTCGACGAGCGCCTCGCCGGTCGGGGCCGGCACGGCGGGCGGGCGCCCCGCCGACCAGGCGAGCACGGCCTCCAGGGCGGCCGCCCTGATCTCGGCGCGCACCTCGGGCGCGAACCCGCCGTCGTCGTTGTCGTCCATGCCCCGGCTGCGCTCGGGCCGGTAGGGCTCGGCGAGCCAGCGGCGCTCGCCGGTGAGCTGGTGCAGGACCGGGACCAGCGAGGGCAAGTTGGCGTGCTCCAGCGCCGCGGCGAGCGCGTCGCGGTCCGGCGGGGTCCCGGGGACGGGCTCGGTCAGGGGGTCGGCGCTCATCCCCCCAAGCTAACCGCCGTTAGGTCCGGACGAAAGCAGTGGTTGACGACCCGCGGCGATCACCGCCATCCTTCCCGGGCCCGACCTAACCGCGGACAGGGAGGACAGCAATGGAGCTGACCGAGGCCATGCGCACCACGGGGACCTGCCGGTACTTCTGCCCGGACCCCGTTCCCGACGAGGTGCTGCACCGCGCGTTCGAGGTCGCCCGGTTCGGCCCGCAGGGCGGCAACCGCCAGCCGGTGCGCTGGGTCGTCGTGCGCGAGCCCGCCACCAAGCAGGCGCTCGCCGACCTCTACCTCCCGCTGTGGAAGGCCTACTTCGACGGCATCTCCTCCGGCGACGTCAACGTGGGGGCGCTGCCGCAGACGGTGCTCGACGCCGACCACTTCGCCGAGCACCTGGCCGAGGTCCCGGCGATCGTGGTGGCCTGCGCGGAGCTGGCCGGGCTGCACCCCACCGACACCGAGCTGGGCAGGCTGTCCGTGGTGGGCGGCGGGTCGATCTACCCGACCGTGCAGAACCTGTGCCTCGCGCTGCGCGCCGAGGGCGTCGGCACGGCGTTCACCACGCTGCTCTGCATCACCGAGCCCGCCGTCCGCGAGCTGCTGGCCATCCCGGACGACTTCATCACCGCGGGCCACATCGCCGTCGGGTACCCGGAGCGGCCGTTCCCGCGCAAGCTCTCCCGCTCCCCGGTCGAGGAGATCGTGTTCGCCGAGACCTTCGGCCGCCCCTGCTTCCCCACCCCCGCGGAGGCCTGACCGATGGGCCACGACGGCTGGGCGGGCCTCGACCGCGCCCAGTACCGGACGCGGGTCGGTCGCGCCACGATCGGCGACCAGCTGCGCCGCCACGCCCGCACGCAGCCCGACGAGCTCGCCGTCGTGGCCTACGCGCCCGAGCGGTCCGAGGTCACCTACGGCGAGCTCGACCGGCTGGCCAACCGCTACGCGCACCTGCTGCGGGCCCGCGGCGTCGGGCGGGGCGACGTCGTCTCGGCGATGGGCCGCAACAGCGTCGCGATGATCGCCGCCTACTACGGGGCGCTGAAGGTCGGCGCCGCGTTCAGCGCGGTGAACGTGCTGCTGGGGGCGCGCGAGATCGGCGAGCAGCTCGCCCACGCCCGGCCCGCGCTGGTGCTCGGCGACGCCGAGTTCGCCGAGCGGCTCGCCGGGGCGGGCGCGGAGCCGGTGCTGCTCGGCCCGGGCATGGACGCCGAGCTGGCCGGGCTGCCCGACACCGAGCCCGACGCCGACGTCGACGAGGACGACGTGGCGATGCTGGTCTACACCAGCGGCACCGAGGCCGCGGCCAAGGGCGTGCTCATCCCGCACCGCAACTACCTCATCTCCACCGCGCCGGCGTGGAGCTGGGGCCTGCAGACCGGCCCGGACGACACCTGGCTGTTCGTGATGCCGTTCTTCACCATCGCCGGGCTCGGCTCCATGACCACCCTGACCCTGATGGGCGCCACCCTGGTGCTGCCCTCGACGGTCGAGCCGGCCACCGCGCTGGAGATCATCGCCCGCGAGCGGGTCACGGTGATCGCCCAGACCCCGACGTTCTACCTGGGGCTGGCCGCGCAGCCGGGCTTCGGCGCCGATGCCGTGGGCGCGGTGCGCCGGTGCATGACCTACGGCGGGCAGGTGGCGCCCGCGGCGATCGAGGCGTGGGCGGCGGCCGCGCCGGACGCGCGCTGGGGCACCTACTGGGGGCAGTCGGAGCTGTCGCAGCTGGGCACGGTCGGCTGGTTCGCCACGCTCGACGACATCCCCGGCGGCGACCCGTCCTGGATCGGCAAGCCGGTCACCCACCTGGAGGTCCGGGTGGTCGACGACGAGGGCCGCGACGCCGAGGTCGGCGAGCTGGTGTGCCGGTCGCCGTCGGTGATGCTGGGCTACCACCGCGACCCCGACAAGACCGCCGCGGTGCTGCGCGACGGGTGGCTGCACACCGGCGACATCGTGCGCGTCGACGCCGAGGGCAACCTGTTCTTCCACGACCGGCTCACCGACATGATCAAGTCCGGGGGGATGAACGTGTCCTCGCAGGAGGTCGAGCGGGTCCTGCACTCCCACCCCGACGTGCTGCGGGCCGCGGTGGTGGGCCGCCGGGCCGACTACTGGTCCGAGGCGGTCACCGCGTTCGTCATCCCCCGCCCGGGCGCCGACCCGGACCCGCCCGCCCTCATCGCGTTCTGCCGCGAGCACCTGGCCGTGTTCAAGGCGCCCAAAGCGGTGCACGTCGTCGCCGAGCTTCCGGTCGACGCGCAGGGCAAGGTCCTCAAGCGCGAGCTGCGGGTGGTCGAGCTGCCCGCATGAGCCAGGCACGGGGCACACCGGGACCGATCTCCTCGCGCCGGGCCGGCACAGGCAGGCGCGAGGAGATCGTGCGCGCCGCGGCGCGCACGTTCGCCCGCGACGGCTACGCCGCCGTGGGCATGCGCGACGTCGCCGAGGCCGTCGGCATCCGCGGCGCGAGCCTCTACCACCACTTCGCCTCGAAGGAGGAGATCCTCTACGCGATCTGCCTGACCGTCACCGAGGAGCCCAACGAGCTGAACCTGCCGCTGCTCGACGCGCCGGGCACGCCGGCGCAGCGGATGTCCGCCCTCGTGCGCGCGCACCTGGAGCACCTGCACCGCAGGCGGGTCGAGCACCTCGTCGGCCTGCACGAGCTGGCCTCGCTGACCCCGCGGCACCGGGCGGTCGTCGACGACCACAGGCGCTACTACCAGCGCCGGGTCCGCGACGTCGTGGTGGCGGGGATGCGCACCGGCGAGTTCGACGTGCCCGACGCCCGGCTGGCCGCGTTCGCGATGTGCGACGCGCTCAACGGCATCAGCAACTGGTTCCACGACGACGGCGAGCTCGATCTGGAGGCGGTGGTGGTCGGCTACGTCGACCTGGTCGTGGGGCGGATGCTCGGCGCGGCGCGCACCGCGGGCGGGTGAGGCGTCCGCCGCCCACCCTGCCCCGACCGGTGGATCACGGTAGGTGTGGGGCATGACGACCACCATGCACGCGATCGGCGTCCGCTCCCCCGGCGGCCCGGAGGCGCTCGAGACCGTCGAGCTGCCGGTGCCCGAGCCGGGTCCCGGTGAGGTCCGCATCCGCACCACCGCCGCCGCGGTCAACCCTACCGACACCGTGTTCCGCCAGGTCGGCCCCGCTGCCGACGAGGGGCTGGCGCCGCCGTGGATCCCCGGCATGGAGCTGGCCGGCGTCGTCGACGCCGCCGGCCAGGGGGTCGCGTGGGAGCCCGGGCAGCGGGTCATGGCGATCGTCACGCCCCGGCGCGCGCAGGGCGGTTCCTACGCCGAGCGGGTCGTGGTGGCGGCCGACGCCGTGGCCGCCGTGCCCGACGCGATCTCCGACGCCGAGGCCGCGACACTGCCGATGAACGGCCTGACCGTGGCCTCCGCGCTGCACCACATGGCGCTCGCCCCTGGCGCGACGCTCGGCGTCACCGGGGCGGCGGGCGCGGTGGGCGGATACGCCATCCAGCTGGGCAAGGTCGCCGGGCTGCGGGTCGTCGCCGACACCTCCGAACGCGACCACGATCTGGTCACCCGGCTGGGCGCCGACGTTGTGGTGCCGTCCTCCCGCGACGCCGCGGCCGAGGTGGCGGCGTTCCGCGACGCCGTGCCCGACGGCGTCGACGGGCTGATCGACGCGGCCGTGCTGGACGCCGCCGCGCTGGGCATCGTGTGCGACGGCGGGGTGCTGGCCACCGTGCGGTTCTGGTCGGGGCCCTCCGAGCGCGGCGTCCGGGTCCACCCGGTGAAGGTGCGCGACCACCTGCGCGACGGCGCCGGCATCGCGCGCCTCGCCGAGCTGGTGCTGGCCGGTCAGCTGACCCTGCGCGTGGCCGACACGGTGCCCGCCGAGCGGGCCGCCGAGGCGCACCGCCGGCTGGAGGCCGGCGGGGTGCGCGGGCGGCTGGTGCTCACATTCTGAGCGCCGACGGCGCGGGAGGGCCCTGCACGATCGCGACCCTGGGTGCGCCGGACGCGGCGAGGGCTGCGCCACCGGTCCGGGCCCCGGTAGAGGTGGCGGTAGGGGCGGGGGCGGGCAGGCTGGGGTCGAAGGCGATCGCCAGCCGCACCCGGTAGCCGACCACCACGCCGTCCTCGATGACCAGGTCCTGCTTGACGACCTCCGCGGCCTGCAGCCCGCGCACCGTCCTGGTGGCCTCGGCCACCGCCGCGCGACCCGCCGCGTCCCACGACTCCGCACTGATCCCGACGACCTCGGTGACGCGCACGGTCCTCACCTGAGCTCCACGCCCTTCCCGCCACGCCCCGGGCACTGCCGGGGGCGTCCCAACGCGCCCACGGCGCACTCCCTGACCACTCTCAGGCCGGTCCGACCCGCCGGGCGGCGCCGGCCGCGCCGCCGCCGTCGAGGCGTGCGACGACCATGCGCACCACCTCGCCCATGACCTCGTCGTCCACGGCGTAGATCCGGCGCCTGCCCTGGCGACGGGCGCGCACCAGCCCGCCCAGCTTGAGCTTGGCCAGGTGCTGGCTGACCGCGGCCACCGGTTGGCCCAGGTCGGCGGCGAGGGTGCCGACGTCGCGCGGGCCCGCCGACAGCAGCCACATGATCTGCAGCCGGGCGGTGGCGCTCAACAGGCCGAACACCGAGGCGACGTCGTGCAGCAGGTGCGGCTCCAGCACCGGCACCGCCACCGGTTCGAGTTCGGGCACGGCGCTCCTTCCGGGTGCCTGTGCAGCTTCCAACACTTGCGTCACTTGCGCAAATGATACCGTCGGTCGGGCGGAGGCCCATCCGGGGTGTCCCATGGAAAGCGCTGGCGGGAGGCGGATGGACGAGCGGCACGAGCCGACGACGACCCGGCCGGCCCCCCGCGCGGGCACGGCTCCCGAGGACCTGGCCCAGGCCCCGCCGCTGGTGGTCCTGCGCCGCACGCGCAGCTCGCTCAACGGCCTGGACGAGGCCGACGCCGCGCGGCGCCTGGCCGGTCACGGCGACAACGCGCCCACCCCCGCCCGCGACCCAGGGCTCGCCACCCACCTGCGCACGGCGGTGGGCAGCCCGTTCGCGGGGATGCTGCTGGTGCTGGGCGCGATCCTGCTCGCCGTCGGCAACGCCGCAGGCGCGGCCATGGTGCTGGCCATCGCCGCGTGCGGCATCGCGCTGCGGCTGGCCGAGCAGCTGCGCGCGCGGCGCGTGCTGCGGACCCTGCGCTCGCACACCACGACCACCGCGCTGGTGCGCCGCCGCATCGGCGACGGGCCGACCCACCAGCGCGAGATCCCCGTCGCCGACCTGGTTCCCGGCGACGTCGTGCAACTCGCCGCCGGCGACCTCGTCCCCGCCGACGTGCGCCTGCTGAGCTGCACCGACCTGCTGATCGACCAGTCGGTGCTGACCGGCGAGCTACTGCCGGTGGCCAAGCACGCACCCCACCCGACCCCGCCCGGACCGGCGGGCGCAACCGGGCCCACCGACGAGCCGCCCACCATCGGCTTCGCCGGAACCACCGTCGTCCGCGGCACCGCCACGGCGGTCGTCGTCGCCACCGGCGACCGGACCCGCCTGCACGCCACGGCGCTCCCCCGGCCCCGCCCGCGCAGCGCCGCCGAGTCCGCGGTGCGCGCCACCACGTGGGACCTGCTGCGGTTCATGCTCGTGCTGGTGCCGGTGGTGCTGCTGGTCAACGGCACCCTCACCGGCGACTGGGCCACCGCGGCCACCTTCGCCGTCGCCGTCGCCGTGGGGCTCACCCCCGAACTGCTGCCCATCATCGTCACCACCACCCTCGCGCGCGGCGCGCGCCGGCTGCGCGAGGCGGGCGTGCTCGTCTCGCGCCTGGACGCCATCCACGACCTCGGCGGCGTCGACGTGCTCTGCCTGGACAAGACCGGCACCCTCACCGAGGGCCGCGTCGTCTACACCCACGCCGTCGACATCCGCTCGCGCCCCGACGCCGGCGTGGCCCGGCACGCGTTCCTGGCCGCGCACTTCCAGACCGTGCCGGCCGACCCGCTCGACGAGGCGCTGGCCGAGCTGGTCTCCGACGCCGACACCCTGCTCAGCGACGCCGTGTACGACCTGGTCGACGAGCTGCCCTTCGACCACGGGCGCCGCCGCAGCACCCTGGTCCTGCGCGCCACCCTCAACGGCGACGGGGCGCCGCTGCTACTGGTCACCAAGGGCGACCCGGACGCCCTGCTGCCGCTGTGCGCCACGGTGGTCTCCGACGGCGCCACCGTCGCCTTCGACGCCGACCTGCGCGAGCGGGCGGCGAGCTGCCTGGACGAGCACCGCGGCCAGGGCATGCGGGTGCTGGCCGTGGCCACCCGGCGCGTCGGCCGGCCCGCAGGCCCGGTGCGCGAGTTGGAGCGCGACCTCACGCTGCTGGGCTTCGTGGGCTTCGTCGACCCCGTCCGCGACGGCGCCGCCGCGGCCGTCGCGCGAGCCGCCGAACTCGGTGTGGCGGTCAAGGTGCTCACCGGCGACGCGCCCCAGGTCGCCGAGCGGGTCTGCCTCGCGGCCGGGATCCCGCTGCCGGCCCGCGGCTCCGCGCGGCGGGCGGTGCTCGGCGACGACGTCGACGCCCTCGACGACGACGAACTGGACGCGGTCGTCCGCGACGCCGCGCTGTTCGCGGGCCTGCGCCCGCACCACAAGGCCCGCCTCGTCGCGGCGCTGCGCCGCCAGGGGCGCTCGGTCGGCTTCCTCGGCGACGGCGTCAACGACGTCGACGCACTGCGCACCGCCGACGTCGGCATCGGACTGGCCGACGGCGCCGAGGCGGCCAGGGCCGCGGCCGACCTCGTCGTGCTGCGCGGCGACCTCGGCGTCGTCGCGACCGGCATCGAGGAGGGCAGGCGCACCCTCACCGCGGCCACCCGCTACAGCACCATCACCGCCGGGCTCAACCTGGGCAACGCGGCGTCGATGACGCTGGCGGGCACGTTCCTGCCGTTCCTTCCGCTGCTGCCGGTCCAGCTGATCCTGCAGAACCTGCTCTACAACGCGGTGGCCCTGGCCATCCCGCACGACCGGGCCGACCCGGACCGGCTGCGCCACCCGCACCGCTGGCAGCACCGCGGATTGCTGCGGTTCATGCTCCTGCTCGGCGGCCTGAGCACCGCGTTCGACCTGCTCACGTTCCTGGTGGTGTGGAGCGTGCTGGGCATGGACACCCCCGCCGAGCAGCAGGTGTTCCAGGCGGTCTGGTTCATCGAGGGCATCCTGTCGCAGATACTGGTCCTGCTGGTGCTGCGCCCGCGCCGCGCCCCGGGCCCGTCCACGGCGCTCACCGTGGTCGCCACCGCCGTCGCCGTGCTCGCGCTGGCCCTGCCGGCGACCCCCCTCGCCGCCGCGGTCGACATGACCGCGATCCCGCCGGCCGCGCTGGCCTGGCTGGCCGTCATCGTCGCCGGCTACCTGCTCGCCGTCCGCGCGCTCGTGCCCGCATACGAGCGGTGCACCCGTCCGACCGTCCCACCATCACGAGAGAAGGAGTAGCGACATGCTGCTGACCATCCTGGGCTGGATCCTGTTCGGACTGATCGCCGGCTTCATCGCCCGCGCGATCGTGCCCGGCAAGGACGACATCGGCCTGGTGCGCACGATCCTGCTCGGCGTCGTCGGCTCGGTCGTGGGCGGCTTCGTGTTCGGGCTGCTCACCGTCGGGTTCCGCGGCTTCCAGCCGGCCGGCTGGATCGGCTCGGTCATCGGCGCGGTGATCGTGCTGGTGATCTACAACAAGGTGACCGGGCGCAAGTCCCGCGCCTGACCCGCGCCCGCCGGCAGCGCGACGTCCGGTGGGCCGCGGGCGGTGCCGCGACCCACCGGCCGGGTTCAGCGGTCGTGGTGGCTCATCCAGAGGTTCGCCGAGCCCGCCCCGCGGTGCAGCATCGCGAGCCGGTCCAGGTGCGCGGCCAGCGCCACCGGGGTCGTGCTGGAGTGCCCCTCGATCGGCACGTTCGGCCGCCACCTGCCGTCGAAGACCGAGTGCCACACGGTGGTCGCGCTCTCCCCGAGGTGGACCAGGTGCAGCCGGCCCCGGTAGGCCGCGAGGGCCGGCGCTGCCCGGGTGCTCTGGTGGGGGATGCGCTCGGCGGGCGACCACCCGGCGCCGTCGAACACCGAGTGCCGCAGCTCGGTCGATGATTCCGCCACGTGCACCATGTGCAGCCCGCCCGGGAGGGCGGCCAGCGCCGGCGGCGCGCCGCTGGCCCGGTCCTCGATCCGCACGTTCGGCGTCCACGTGCTGCCGTCGGTGGTCGACGAGTGCCACAGGGTGGTCGAGTCGTCGCCCAGGTGGACCAGGTGCAGCGCCCCGTCGAACTCGGCCAGCGCGGGCGTGGCCCGGCTCTGCTGCCCGGGGATGCGCACGTTCGGCGTCCACCCGGAGGCGGTGAGCCGGGAGTGCCACAGGTCGTTCTCGGTGTCGCCGAGGTGGACCATGTGCAGCTCGCCGCCGAACGCCGCGAGCGCCGGGGTGGCCTTGCTGGACTGGCCGGGGACGACCACGTCGACGGTCCAGGTCGAGCCGTCGAACCGGGCGTGCCAGAGCTGGTTGCCACCCTCGCCGACGTGCACGAGGTGCAGTTGGTCGTCGAGCGCCGCTACGGCCGGGGCCAGCCGGCTGGTCTTCCCGACGGTGCGGGTGGTGGCGGTCCAGGCCGGGTAGAGCGCGTAGAGCGTCTCGCCGTCGCCCGCGGACAGGCCGAAGCTCTGGCCGATGTTCGGGAACGAGCTGAGGAACCCGCCGGTCGCCGGGCCGGGCGACATGACCGGCAGGCTCGGGTCCTTCGCGAAGCCGATCGCCGAGTAGTGCATGGCCGAGCCGTAGTCGTAGGGGCCGCTGTCGTCGGCGTCGTCGGTGTGCTTGCGGTAGGCCTTCGCGTACCCGTCCCTGATGCGGTCCTCGTCGACCAGGACGAACTCGTCGCGGTCCTCGCGGCACTGCTCGTGGTGCAGCCCGGCCGCGTGCCCGATCTCGTGCACGATCGTGGTCGCCGAGCCGGACACGCCCTGGTCGACGCGGGAGTGCCACAGGTCGGTCGAGCTCTCGCCCAGGTGCACCGTGTGCACGCGGCCGGCGAACGCGGCCAGCGCCGGACCGGCGGAACTCTTCTCCCCCGCCACCTCGACGGCGGCGGTCCAGGTGGTGCCGTCGCAGGTGGAGTGCCACAGGGCGCTGGAGCTCTCGCTCCGGTGCACCATGTGCAGCCGGCCGTTCAGCGCGGCCAGGCCCGGAGTGGCCCAGCTGCGCTGGTCGGGGACCTTCACGTTCGGCGTCCACCCGGTGCCGTCGAGAACCGAGTGCCAGATGTCGTTCGAGCCGTCCCCGAGGTGCACCATGTGCAGCCGGTCGTCCAGCACCGCCAGCGCCGGCGCGGCCTTGCTCTGCTGCCCGGGAATCCGCACGTTCGACGACCACCCGCTGCCGTCGAAAACCGAGTGCCAGATGTCGTTCGAGCCGTCCCCGAGGTGCACCATGTGCAGCCGGTCGTCCAGCACCGCCAGCGCCGGCGCGGCCTTGCTCTGCTGCCCGGGAATCCGCACGTTCGACGACCACGCGGTGCCATCGAAAACCGAGTGCCAGATGTCGTTCGAGGTGTTTCCCAGGTGCACCATGTGCAGCACGCCCCCGAATGCGGCGAGGGCCGGGGTCGCCTTGCTCTGCTGATCCGGGATCGTCACGTTCGCGGTCCAGGTGCTGCCGTCGAACACCGAGTGCCAGATGTCGTTCGAGGCGTCGCCGAGGTGCACGATGTGCAGCTGGCCCCCGAACGCGGCGAGCGCGGGGGTCGCCTTGCTCTGCTGGCCGGGGATGCGCACCTCGTTGCTGGAGCCGACGTCGCACCACAGCGGCTGGCGACCGCCCTGGCGCCCGACCGGGCTCGCGAAGTCCGTCGGGCTCTCCCGGAACTGCACGTGGTCGCTCTGCCCGTCGCGCGGCACCAGCCGGACGAACTGCTGCCCGTTGTTCCACAGCGTGATTCCGGCCTCGACGAGCCGGCGCTGCGGCGTCCCCTCCGGGAACGCGATCTCGTCGATCTCGAACGGAATGACGCCGCGCGGCCAACGCCGCCCGGCATCGGTGGTGACAAGTCCCATTGTTCCCCCCATGAATCGAATCGTGCGGGGAGAGCACATCACGGCGCGGGGTCGCCGGACAGGGTCGATGGCGGATGTGATGCCTGCCGGCAGCGGCAGCATTTGCTGTCCGACGGGCAATGGTCCGACCGGCGCCATCGCGGGTCGCGGTGTCAATCGCGCGGGCTCACCCCGGCCACGGCCAACCGGAACAACCGGGTCGCCGCGGCGGACGGGCCGGGGTGGTGCTCGGTGGCCAGCACGATGCCGACGATCAGCGTGATCAACTCCTCCACCGTGACGTCCGCTGCGACGGCGCCGTCGCGCACGGCGGCGCGCAGCAGCGGCTCACCGGCGTCCTGGAGGGTCGTGGCGCAACTGTTCCCGCGCACCGGGTCGGCGCCGGCGGGGTCGTAGGCCAGCGCCTCGGCCAGCCCGCGGGCCGCGACGCAGTAGTCGACGACGTCGTCGAGCCACTCCAGCAGGGCGTCGCGGCTGTCCCCGACCCCGGTCAGCTCACGGGCGCGCGCGCACAGCGCCTCGATCCGGCCGTGGGAGACCGCCTCCAGCAGCGCGCGGCGGGTGGGGAAGTGCCGGCGCACCGTCGCCGAGCCGACCCCGGCGGTGCGGGCGATCTGCTCCAGGGAGGCGCCGGCGCCGTGGGCGGCGACCTCCCGCTCGGCGACGGCGAGCACGCGCGCGTAGTTGCGCCGGGCGTCGGCGCGCTGGCGGTCGGGCACGGCGTCGTCCTCCGATCGGCCCGCCGCGGCGGACGGGCTTGATAAGTGGCGGGGTCCGCCATATCGTCCGGCAGCATAACTGGCGGACCCCGCCATTTCTTGCCGCACGGTCGAGGAGCACCATGTCAGCAGATCCCGCACCCGTCCTGGTCACCGGCGCCACCGGCCGCCAGGGCGGCGCCACCGCCCGCGCCCTGCTCGCGGCCGGCGTCCCCGTCCGCGCGCTGCTGCGCGACACGACCACCGAGCGCGCCCGGGCGGTCGAGGCGCTCGGCGCCGAACTGGTCACCGGTGACCTGCACGACCGGGACTCGATCGTGCGGGCCGCCAAGGGCGCCCGCGCCGTCTTCTCCGTGCAGATGCCGGCCTTCACCGGCGACGGCTTCGACTTCGCCGGGGAGGCCACCCAGGGGATCAACCTCGTCGAGGGCGCGAAGTCCGCCGGCGTGGCGCAGTTCGTGCACACCTCCGTGACCGGCGCCGGGCAGCACACCGAGACCCCCGGCTGGGCGGAGGGCCGCTGGGCGCCGTTGGAGCCGACCATGAGCGCCAAGAGCGCCGTGCAGGACAGCGTCCGCGAGGCGGACTTCGAGCACTGGACGATCATCAAGCCCGGCTTCTTCATGGTGAACTTCCTGCCCTCGATGCGGTTCCTGTTCCCGCGCGGCATCGAAGGGGGCCTGGTCAGCGTCCTCAAGCCGCGGACCCGGCTGGCCCTGGTCGACGTGGCCGACGTGGGTCGCGCGGCCGCCGCCGCCATCGCCGAGCCGGAGCGCTTCGACCGGGTCGAGCTGGAGTTCGCCAGCGACCACCTGTCGATGACCGGGATCGCCGACGTGCTCTCCCGGGCACTGGGCACACCGCTGTCCGCACCGGACATGACCCTGGACGAGGCCGTCGCCGCCGGGATGCCGCCGATGGGCGCCGGGCACGACTGGATGAACGTGGCCGAGCAGCCGGGGCGGCCGCAGTACGCGCGGGAGCTCGGGATCCCGCTCACCAGCTTCGAGACCTGGGCGCGCGAGAACATCCGCGCCGACGCCTGAGACCGAGCGCGGCGGGTTCGACCACCTCGTCCGCGGCCGGCGGCGGCACCGGTAGCCTCCCACGGTGCGACACGGCCGGGCGTCCTCACCGATCTACCGGCTCTACGAGCGCAGGCTCGCCGAGCGCGTGTCGGCCGGCAACCTGCCCCGCCACGTCGCCCTGGTCATGGACGGCAACCGCCGCTGGGCCCGCCAGCGCGGCATCGACGGCCGCCTCGGGCACCGCTACGGCGCCGAGCACGTGCACGAGGTCCTGGGCTGGTGCCGGGAGATGGGCATCGACCACGTCACCGTCTACGTCGCCTCCATCGACAACCTGCACAAGCGCCACGGCGACGAGGTCGCGCACCTGCTCGAGGTCATCGAGGAGGTCGTCACCGAGCGCCTGGCCGGCCCGGCCAGCCCGTGGCAGGTCCACCTGGCCGGCCGGCTCGACGTGCTGCCCGACTCGACGGCGCACGCGCTCAAGCTCGCCGAGGAGAGCACCCGCGACCGCGCCACCGGGGCCCACGCCACCATCGCGGTCGGCTACGACGGCCGCGTCGAGGTGGTCGACGCGCTGCGCTCGCTGCTGGAGGCCGAGGCCCGCGCCGGGGCCGACCTGGCCGAGGTCGCCTCCCGGATCACCGACGAGGCCATCGCCGCGCACCTGTACACGGCCGGGCGCCCGGAGCCCGACCTGATCATCCGGACCAGCGGCGAGGAGCGGCTGTCCGGGTTCCTGCTGTGGCAGTCGGCACACGCCGAGCTGTACTTCTGCGACACCTTCTGGCCCGCCTTCCGCAAGGTCGACTTCCTGCGGGCGCTGCGCGACTACGGCCGCCGGGAACGCCGGCTCGGCAAGTAGCCCACCACCCGCGGGCGGGCCCGGCCGAGTGTGCTCGACCGCGACACCGCTTGACCTTGACACGGTGACAAGGTCTGGACTGCCTCCCGGAGGTGGTCGCGATGACCGTGACGGACGAGGACACGAACACGCCGCAGGCACTGCGGGCGCTGGAGGCCGACAGCGCGTCGGTGCGGCTGCGGGCGGCCCTGGCCATCGGCACGGCCCCGGACCCGCGGACCGTCGAGGCGCTCGTCGCGCGGTGCGCGGTCGAGCCCGACTTCTCGGTGCGCGAGATGCTGACCTGGGCGCTCACCCGCCACCCGGCCTCGACGACGGTCCCGGCGCTCGTCGCCGAGCTGGGCTCGCGGATCGCGCAGGCCCGCGGCCAGGCGCTGCACACGCTGTCCAAGATCGGCGACCGGCGGGCCTGGCCGGCGATCACCCGGGCGCTGCTCACCGACGCCGACGACGAGGTGGCGCGCAGCGCGTGGCGGGCCGCGGTGGTGCTCGTGCCCGACGGCGCGCGGACCGAGCTGGCCGCCGCGCTGGCGACGCAGCTCGGGCGCGGCGGGCGCGAGGTGCAGCTGAGCCTCGGTCGGGCGCTGGTGGCGCTCGGCGAGGCGGCCGTGCCGGCCCTGCACGCCGCGACCTCGCACGCCGACCCCCACGTCCGCCGGCACGCGGTGGTCGTGGAACTGCTGCTGCGCGACCCGGACGCCGGCTTCGAGTTCGCGGTCGAGGAGGCGAAGCGGATCGTGGCCCTCGGCGACGGAAGGGGTTGATCCATGCTGGTGCCATGCTGATCGGCGACGTGGCGCGGCGCTCCGGGGTCAGTGCCCGCATGCTCCGGCACTACGACTCGCTCGGCCTGGTGCGGCCCACCGGCCGCACCGCGGCCGGCTACCGCGAGTACTCCGCCGACGACATCCGGCGGATCTTCCACATCGAGAGCCTGCGGTCGCTGGGGCTGTCGCTGCGCGAGGTCGGGCGCGCGCTCGACGACCCCGGCTTCGCGCCGTCGGCGCTGGTCGAGGACCTCGTCCGGCGGACGCGGGAGCGCATCGCGGCCGAGACCGAGCTGCTCACCAGGCTGCGGCGGATCGACGCGGCCGAGCCCGCCGGCTGGGAGGACGTCCTGAAGGTGGTGGCGCTGCTGCACGGCCTGGGGTCGGAGAGCGCCGGGAAGCGCCAGCGGGCGGCGCTGTCGGCCGCCGAGGAGGTCGAGGTGCCGGCCGAGGCGCTGGTCGAGGCCGTGCTGGGCGAGGCGGACCCGAACGTCGCCGGGGCCCTGCGGTGGGCGTTGGCGCGCTCGGACGGCGGCGGCCTCGAACCGCTGGCCGAGGCCTTGGCCTCGCCGCGGCCCGAGGTGCGCGAGCGCGCCGTCCGGTCGGTCGTCGAGATCCCGGGCGATGCGGCCACCGCGCTGCTGCGCGACGCCCTCACACACGCCGACGCCGTGGTCCGCCGGCAGGCGGCGCTGGCGCTCGGGGCGCGCGGCTCGACCGACGCGGTGCCGGCGCTCGTCGACGTGGTCGTCGAGGGGACCAACGACACCGACGCCGCCGATGCGCTCGGCGCACTGGCCGGCGACGCCGCGGTGGCGGAGGCGAGCGCCGCCCGGCTCGTCGAGCGCCTCGCCGACGCCACCACCGACCAGCCCGCGCGTCGACGGCTGGCGCAGGCGTTCGCCGACATCCCCGGGCCCACGGCGTCGCGCGCCCTCGCCGACCTCACGCACGACGCGGACCGCGCCGTGGCGCTCACCGCGACCTACCTGCTCCGGCTGCGCGACGCGGGCTGATCAGGCCGGCACGACCATCGGGGTCCCGGCGACCGGGTCCGCCACCACGACGCAGGACAGCCCGAAGACCTTCTCCACCAGCTCGGCCGTGACGACCTCGGTCGGCGCGCCTTCGGCGACGATCGCGCCGTCGGCCATCGCCACCAGGTGGTCGCAGTACCGGCAGGCGAGGTTCAGGTCGTGCATGACCACGACGATCGTCCTGGCCGAGTCGGCGTTGAGCCGGCGCAGCAGCCGCAGCAGCTCCACCTGGTGGTTGATGTCGAGGTAGGTGGTGGGCTCGTCGAGCAGCAGCAGGTCGGTGTCCTGGGCCAGCGCCATGGCCACCCAGACCCGCTGGCGCTGGCCGCCGGACAGCTCGCGGATGGGGCGGTCGATCAGGTCGGCGGTGCCGGTGGCCTCCAGCGCGCGGGCCACGGCGTCCTGGTCGTCGTCGGTCCAGCGCCGGAACCAGCCCTGGTGGGGGTAGCGCCCCCGGGAGACCAGGTCGGCGACGGTGATCCCGTCCGGGGCGACGGGCGTCTGCGGGAGCAGCCCGAGGACCTTGGCGATGTCGAGGGTGCGCAGCTCGGCCAGCGCCGTCCCGTCGAGGTGCACGGCGCCCTCGCGGGGTGCCAGCAGCCGGGCCAGCCCGCGCAGCAGCGTCGACTTGCCGCAGGCGTTGGCGCCCACGATCGCGGTCACCTTGCCGTCGAGCACGTCGATGTCGAGGCCCTGCACGACGGCGCGGTCGTCGTAGCCCAGGGTCAGGCCGCGCGCGTTCAACCGGGTCATCCGCCCGCTCCTCGCCGGTTCGTGGTGGCCAGCAGCCACAGCAGGTACGGGGCCCCGACGGCGCCGGTCACCACACCGGTCGGCAGCGGGGTGGGCATCAGGTGCACGGCGGCGAGGTCGGCGGTCAGCAGCAGGGATGCACCCACCAGCGCCGCCGCGAGGATGCCCCCGGTCGCGGGGCCCAGCAGCCGGTCGGCGACCGGGCCCGCGACGAACGCGACGAAGAGCAGCGGGCCCGCCACGGCCACGGCCAGCGCCACCAGCACCACCGCCGTCGCGAGCAGTCCGGCCCGGCTGAGCTCGGTGCGGCTGCCCAGCGCCGCGGCGGCGTCGTCGCCGAGCTCCAGCGCCCGCAGCTGGCGCTGCAGCAGCACGGCGAGCGGCAGCATGACGACGAGCGCGCCCAGCAGCAGGCGCAGCTCGTCGGGGCCGGCCTGCCCGATCGACCCGGTCAGCCAGTGCATGGCCTGGCGGGCCTCGGTGAGCTGGGCCCGGCTGATCACGTAGCCGATCAGGCCGTCGAAGAAGACCAGGACGCCGATCCCGATCAGGATGAACCGGTAGCCGCTGACCCCGCCCCGCCAGGCGAGCGCGTACATGAGCACGGCCGCCAGCAGCGCCCCGCCGAGCGCGAAACCGCTGATCACGATCCCACCGACCTGCAGGAACACGATCCCGCTCACCGCGGCGAGCCCGGCCCCGGAGGTGATGCCGACGAAGTCGGGCGAGGCCAGCGGGTTGCGCAGCAGCTGCTGGAAGATCGTGCCGGAGGCGCCGAGCGCCAGCCCGACCGCCAACGCCGCGGTCGCGGTGGGCAGCCGCAGCCCCAGGACGATGAAGTCGACGCTCGGGTCGTCGCGCAGGCCCAGCAGCGAGCCGACGACCTCGACGGCGGTGAGCGCGAAGCTGCCCACCATCATCGTCACCACGAACAGGCCCGCCGCGACGGCGGCCAGCCCACCGATCACCAGGGCGGCGCGCGTCGTCCGGCGGCGCCGGCCGGCGCGCAGCGCGCCGTCCACGGCGGCCGGCCCAGCGGCGGTGATCACCGACATCGCGCTCACACCTCCGACAGCCGGCCGCGACGGACGATGCCGATGAACGCGGGCGCCCCGAGCACTCCGAGGACGACACCGACCTGCAGCTCCCCCGGCGCCCCTGCCACCCGTCCGAGCACGTCGGCCAGCAGCAGCACGACCGGGCCCAGCAGCATCGAGTACGGCAGGACCCAGCGGTAGTCGGGCCCGCAGAGGAACCGGGCGACGTGCGGCACGACGAGCCCGACGAACACGATCGGCCCGCAGGCGGCGGTGGCCGCGCCGGCCAGCACCGCGACCACGACGAACGCGGCGGCCCGGGTGCGGGCGACCCGCAGGCCGAGCCCGCGGGCGGTGTCCTCGCCCAGCGCCAGCCCGTTGAGGGCGCGCCCGAAGCCCAGCGCGACGACCAGCGCGACGACCAGGAACGGGGCGACCCCGAGCAGGACCGGGGCGTAGCGCCCGGCGAGCGAGCCCACCTGCCAGAAGCGCAGCTCGTTGAGCGCGTCGATGTTCGTCATCACGATCCCGGTGGTGACCGAGCCGAAGCCGGCGGTGGCGGCCGCCCCGGCCAGCGCCAGCTTCACCGGCGTGGCGCCCTCCCGGCCCATCGACGCGACCGCGTAGACCAGCACGATCGCCACGATGGCGCCGGCGAAGGCGAACCAGACCGAGACGCCCACTCCGCGCACGCCCAGCACGGTGACGGCGAGGACGACGAACGCGGCCGCGCCCGCGTTGACGCCCATGATCCCGGCGTCGGCGAGGGGGTTGCGGGTGACGCCCTGCAGGACGGCGCCCGCGACGCCGAGCGCGGCACCGACCAGGACGCCGAGCAGCGTGCGGGGCACGCGCAGGTCGAGGGTCACCGTGCTGGTGATCGTCCCGTCGCCGTGCATGCTGCCCAGCGCGGCGAGCACCTCCCCCAGGCCGATGGAGCGCGAGCCCTGGGTGATGCTGAGGAAGGCGACCAGCGCCAGCACCGCGCCCAGCACGACGAGCCCCGGCCCGAGTGCCGACGCGCGCCGTGCCGTGCGGGTGGAGGTGGTCTTCACGCGGGGGTCAGGTGCCGATGTCCGCGTTCGCGGCCGTGACGGCCTCGCTGAGCTTGTCCAGCTCGGTGGCGAAGTGGCCGTAGGTGTGCAGCCAGTACGCCGGCCAGGCCGCCACCGCGCCGGCGCCGGCCGCCGAGATCTGGAACCAGGTGGGCTGCTTGGCGCCCCACTCGGCGTTGGCGGTGGGGGTGAACGAGCGGCCGTCCCACAGGATCAGGTCGGGCTGGTACTTGTCGGCGTTCTCCCAGCTGAGGTTCTCCCAGTACGGGAAGCCGGGGTCGGGGCTGTCCGGGTTGATGACCTGCAGGCCCCAGCTCTGCAGGTCCAGCAGCTCGGGCGCGTACTCGGGGTTGGCCACGTAGACCATGTCGTCGGCCGGCGACATCGCCAGCACCGTGAGGCCGGGCTTGGCCGCGACCGCCTCCTTGAACCGCGCGACCGACTCCTCGAACCGCTGCTTGTTGGCCGCGATCCGCGGGTCGTCGACCTTCGCGCCCAGGCTCTCGGCCAGGTCCTCGTAGCCCTCGGCCAGCTCGACGATCGACTTGCCCTGCGAGACCCCGACGACGGGGGCGAGCTCGGCGAGCTTCTTGCTCTTCTCGTCGACGCCCTCCTCCAGGCCGCTGTAGGCCTTCTCGGCCGGCCACCAGTCGCCGACGATCAGGTCCGGCCGCAGCGAGGCCGCCTTCTCCACGTCGATCTTGCCCCACTCCTCGCCGAGGATCTCGATCCCGCTCAGGTCGAGGTCCTTGAGGTTGGGGTCGGTCGTGACGGCCTCGTCGGCGTAGATGCCGACGGGCCGGATGCCGAACGACATCAGCGCGGCCGCCTCGCCGGCGTGCGCGATGATCCGGGTCGGGACCCGCTCCGCCGTCACCACCTCGCCGCTCCCGCTGGTGAACGACCACGGTCCGGACGCCTCCGGGGCGGCGCCGCCGGAGGAGGGGGCTTCGGCGCCGCAACCGGCGAGCGCCACGCCCAGAGCGGCCACGGCCAGGACCGAACGCCACACGCGCATGCTGGGTCTTCCGTTCTCACGTCGACGAGGTGAGCCGAGGCGGCCCTCAGTTAGGGGAGGCTAACCAGAGCTGTGGCTCTTGGCTAGAGGGCGTGACCTGGCGCACCCCGATGCCGCCGCCGAGCCGGGTCCACCGGATCGGGTGATGATGGGCGCGGCCGGTCCCAGCGACGCCGGCCGGGAGGGCACGGGCATGGACATGATCCCGCAGGGCTACCCGCTCATCGTCACGATCGACGAGGCCCAGCACCTCGTCGTCGGCTGGTCGAGGACCGACGCGGACGCGCTGGCGCCGGTGACGGTGGCGCTGGGCGGGCAGGGCAGGCCGCAGGTGCACGACGACGAGTTCGAGTACACGCTCCCCCCGGCCGTCCACTGAGGACGGTTCGCGCTCAGACCGCCCGGTACGTCCCCGGCCCGACCTCGGCGACCGAGCCCGCGCGGACCAGCCGGTCGATGTGCAGTTCGGCCGTGCGCTCCTCGACCGTGTCGACGTAGGCCGTGTCGACGTGCGGCCGGTACACCAGGCGGTGCGCGACGACGTCGGCCAGTGTGCGCGGTTCGGCCAGGAACGCGGTCAGCGCGGCGTCGCGGCGGGCGATCACCGCCCGGTAGGCCTGCAGTCGCGTGCGGAACTCCTCGGCCCCCTCGACCACGCCCTTCTGGTGGAAGGTGCCGTACCAGCGGGCGTCGACCTCGGCGCAGGCGCGGATGGAGCGTTCGAAGGCCTCCAGGTCGCTGCCGACGTCGCCGTAGTACGGACCGAACGAGGTCAGGTCGATGTCGGCGATGTAGAAGAAGCCGTCTGGCTCGACCAGCAACCCGCTGTGCCCGGCGGTGTGCCCGGGCAGGTGCACGACGGTCGCCGTGCGGTCGCCGAGGTCGAACACGTGGCCGTCCGGGACGGGGAGGGCGTCGGGCCGGGAGCCGACCCGGAACTCCGCGACCAGGCTCTGCTCCATGTCCGCGGCCGCGGCGGGCGGCAGCCCGTAGCCGTCCAGCAGCGCCCGCGTCGAGCGCACCGCGGCGAGGTCGGCCTCGTGCACGTGGACCGGCCGGTCGATCTCGCCCAGGCCCACGACGTGGTCCTCGTGGGCGTGGCTGACCACGACCGCGTCCACCGGGGGCAGCTCCTCCGCGCCGCCCAGCGCCAGGGACGGGTCGACCAGCAGCGACCCGCCCGACCCGCGCACCACGAGCGAGTTCCCGTACGGGTAGCCGCCGCCGTTGGCCGCCCGCAGCACGGCCACCGCGCCGTGGTCGATCTGTTCCCAGCCCTGCGCCATCGATCGCTCCCGGTTCGACGTCGTTGTTCTGCCGGTGTTGTTCTGCCCGGTGCTTCAGCTGCCGGCGGCCGACGGGTAGTCCACGCCGGCGGCCAGCAGGTCGATCATGCCCGCGAACAGCCGGGACGCGGGGACCTCCGGGTGGTGGACGCGCCAGGCGTCGCCCGCCGTGCGGACCGCGCCGAGCGTCACCGAGGCCACCAGGTAGGGCCGCGGGTCGCCGGTCGGGTCGACCCCCATCCGGGCGCCGACCAGTTCCGCCAGTTCGTCGAAGACGGCGGCGTTGTACTCGGGGCCGGCGGCGCGCAGGGTGGGGTTCTCGGCGAGCAGCGCCTGCATGGCGCGGAAGCGCTCGCCGTCGAACCCGCCGATCCCCGCCTCGCACGCCTCGAGCACCTCGACGGTCGCCGCGCGCAGCGCGGTGAGCACCGACTCGCCGGCCGGCCGGGCGGCCAGCGCCGTCAGCATCGCCGCGAGCTGCTGGTTCAGCGGCGCCAGTGCGAGGTCCTCCTTGGAGGCGAAGTACCGGAAGAACGTGCGCGGGGAGACCTCGACGGCCGCGGCGATCTCGTCGACGGTCGTGGCGTCGAAGCCCTTCTCGCGGAACAGCGCGTAGGCGGCATCGGTGAGGGCGTCGCGCGTGCGCTGCTTCTTCCGCTCCCGGAGACCGGGTGTGCTCATCGCCCGAGCCTATGCGCCGCTGGCCCGCGGTCGGGGTGCGACGACCGCCACGTCCATGATCTGGCACTTGCTGCCATTTGTCATACACCGACAGAATCGTCGGCATGCCGAAAGCACCTCGTCCCGATTCCCCCTACTGGACCCTGCACCGCCAGTTCGCCCGGCTGAACACGGCGGTGTTCCGCGCGACGAGGGGCAGGTTCGGCGCCGGCTTCCGGGGCTCGCCGGTGCTGCTGCTCGACCACGTCGGCCGCCGCAGCGGCCAGGCGAGGACCAGCCCGCTGATCTACCTCGACGACGCCCCCGACCTGGTGATCGTCGCGTCGAAGGGGGGCACCGACGCGCACCCCGCCTGGTTCCACAACCTCATGGCCGCCGACACAGCCGAGGTCGAACTGCCCGGCGGCCTGCGCCGGAAGGTGCGCCCACGCGTCGCCGAGGGCGCCGAGCGCGACGCGCTCTGGCCGCGCCTGGTCGAGGTCTACCGGCCCTACGCCACCTACCAGAGCTACACCGAGCGCCGGATCCCCGTGGTCGTCCTCGAACCCGCCTAGGTGGTCGGAGCGCCGGTCGGGTCGGGTCGTCGAGCGCTGACGGGAGACTTCGCAGCGCTGGCTGGGTCGTCGCAGCGCGCCGGCGAGCTGCAACCACACACCCGGCGCTGCGAGCGCGCCCAGCGTTTGCGTCCGCGCGCCGGCTCCGCCAAGCGCGATGATCACCGGATGCGCGTCCCGACCGACTCCGACGGCGCCGCCGCCGAGTTCGTCGAGCTCGACCGGTCGAGTGCCTGCGCCTGCTCGCGAAGACGGCGGTCGGGCGGGTCGTGTTCACCGAGGACGCCTGCCCGCCGCCCAGCCGGGAGGGCGCGGCTCGACCCGTCGCCCCCGCCGGGACCATCGGCGGGCGGGACGGGACCGAAGTCCCGTCGCGCCTAGGCCGGCGGGCTCCTGCGCGGCACGGGTCCACGGCCCTACCGTGGACCCGTGGCCATCACCGTGTTCCTGCTCGACGACCACGAGATCGTCCGGCGCGGCATCGCCCAGCTCCTGGAGAGCGAGGACGACATCGAGGTGATCGGTGAGGCCGGCACCGCCGCCCAGGCCCTCGCCCGCATCCCCGCCCTGCGCCCCGACGTCGCCATCCTCGACGTCCGCCTCCCCGACGGCGAGGGCATATCCGTCTGCCGCGACGTCCGCGCCGCGATCGACCCCCCACCGGCCTGCCTGATGCTCACCTCGTACTCCGACGACGAGGCCCTCTTCGGCGCCATCATGGCCGGCGCCGCGGGCTACCTGCTCAAACAGGTCACCGGCACCGACCTCGTCGGCGCCGTGCGCACCATCGCCGCCGGCGGCTCGCTGCTCGACCCCCGCGCCACCGCCGCCGTGCTGGAGCGGCTGCGCAAGGGCAACGAACCCGAGGACCCGCGCTACGCCTCGCTCAGCCCCCAGGAGCGCCGCATCCTCAACCACATCGCCGACGGGCTCACCAACCGCCAGATCGGCGCCGAGCTCTTCCTCGCCGAGAAGACCGTCAAGAACTACGTCTCCTCCCTGCTGCACAAGCTGGGCATGGCGCGGCGCACCGAGGCCGCCGTCTACGCCGCCGACCGCCGCCGCGGCGGGCGCCCGGACTGAGCCCGGTTCAGAGCGAGAACGCGATCGACTGCAGGATCCACACGGCGACGAACACCACCGTGAACGCCAGGTCGATCGCCACCGACCCGGTCCGGATCGCCGGCAGCACGCGCCGCACCGGCGCGATGACCGGCTCGGTGATCCCGTGGGTGACCCGGCGGGCGGGGGGCAGCCAGCTCGCCCGCGAGTCGCCCAGCACCCCCACCCAGTCGACGACCAACCGGGCCACCATGACCAGCCCGAACAGCAGCAGCAGCACACCCAGCAACGAGCCGATCGCCGACATCCAGGTCCTCCTCGGGGGCCGAACCGGAGCATCCGCCCGGAACCGGCACCTCCATCTTGCGCCACCGCGGCTGAGGCGCGTCTGAGAGGTCCGACCGCTGCCCGTCCACCGCGGCAGCAGATCCGGTGCGGGTGGCCAGGCTCGCTTTGACGGCGCCGTCGGCACGCACTACCGTGGCGGCAGTGATATATCAGTCCTCGACGCGAGTCGTGACGTGCTGCTGATCGTCCTCGACCTGGCCGGCATCGCCGTGTTCGCCGTGTCGGGCGCGTTGGCCGCCGTCGCCGCCCGGATGGACGTCTTCGGCGTCGTCACCGTCGCGGCGCTGACCGGGCTGGGCGGCGGTGTCGTCCGCGACGTCCTGCTCGGGATCACTCCCCCGACCAGCCTGCGCCAGTGGCCCTACCTGCTCGTGCCGGTCGTCGTCGGGATCGCCGTGTTCGCCTTCCACCCCCTGGTGAGCAAGCTGCGCCGGGCCGTGCAGTGGGCCGACGCGTTCGGCCTGGCGCTGTTCGCCACCGCAGGCGCGGGCACCGCGCTGGCCACCGGCGCCCCCGCCGTCACCGCCGTCGTCGTCGGCCTGATCACCGCGATCGGGGGCGGCGTGCTGCGCGACCTCCTCGTCGGGGAGGTGCCGCACGTGCTGCGCCGCGAGATCTACGCCGTCCCGGCGTTGGTCGGCGCCGCGCTGGTGGTCGTGGGCCACGAGAGCGGCCTGCCGCCCGGGCCCACGACCCTCTGCGCGGCCGGTGCCGTGCTCGTCATCCGCGTCGTCGCGCTGCTGCGCGGGTGGGACGCCCCGCTGCCGCCCCGCCTGCCGCAGCGCGGCTGAGGTGACGCGCCCGCGTCAGCGCGTCGCCGACTCCCCCAGCAACTGCCCCGCGACCTCCTCCGCACGCCGAGGGGTGCTGTCGCCCTCGTGCTCCCGGACCCACCGGCGCGCCGTGCGCAGCACCCCCCGGGCCGCACCCTCGCGCAGCTCGGGCGGGAGCGACTCGATGTCGGTGGTCTTGGCCAGCCCGACGATGCGCCGGGTCATCTTCGCCGCGCCGAACAGCCACGCCTCCGACCGCCACGTGGCGAGCAGGTGCTCGCGCAGGTCGTCGCCGAACATGCGGGGATCGACCCGGCCGTCGGTCCACACCCGGCGGAACTCGGCCTCGAAGGCGTCCCAGGTGCGGGTGCACAGCCCCAGCGCCCACGCGGCGCGGTCGTCGTCGCCGAGGGCGGTGGCGCGGGCCGCGGCGATGACGTAGTTGCCCCACAGGGCGCCCAGGTCGAAGGCCACCGGGCCGTAGAACGCGAACTCGGGGTCGAAGGCCTTCGCCGAGTCCACCGGACCCTGCGCACCGTCGGTGGCGCGCACCATGACCGAGCCGGTGTGCAGGTCGCCGTGCACCAGCGCCTCGGCCCGCGTCATGAACGTCCACTTCGCCCGGCCCATCGCCTCGACCATGGTGCGGTCGGCAGCCAGCTCGGCGGCGTCGGGCTCGTTGGCCGCCAGCACGCTGTTGCGCCCCGCGTCGACGTAGGGCTCGGTGAACACGAGGTCCTCGGTGATGAGGCACAGCTCGGGGTTCACGCTGCTGGCCAGGGTGCGCGCCCGCTCGGCGGCGTCCATGCCGAGCACGGAGGTGCCGAAGGCGACGGCGGCGACGTAGCGGCCCATCGCCTCGGCGGCGCCGTCGTGGCGCAGGCCGTCGTTGAGCGCGGTGCGCCACACCGAGTGGTCGGACAGGTCCTCGATCGCCAGCACGTAGCGGTCGGGGTCGTAGTCGAGCAGCGCCGGCACCAGGTCGGGGGCGAGCCGGCCGTGCAGGCTCAGCGCCTCGGCCTCGTGGCGCGCCCGGTCCGGCCCCAGCGGCCAGCTCGGGCCCACCAGCCGCACGTAGGGCAGCGCCTGCTTGAGCACCAGCCCGCGCCCGGCCCCGTCGGCCAGGATGAACACGAGGTTGAGGTTGCCGTCGCCGATCTCGCGCACCGAGCGCAGGTCGTCGGCGTCGATCCGGCCGGCCAGTGCCGGGCGCGAGCGCAGGAAGGCGGCCGCGGTGTCCGGGGTGAGCAGCTCGTAGGGCGCGTCGAGCGCCGCGTCGGTCGTCATGTCACTCCCTCAGATGACCGCGGCGGGCGCGTACCGGGAGCGGCGCCGCGACAGCGTGAACGAGAACAGCAGGGCCAGCAGCAGGACGATCCCCTTGACGATGTCCTGGCCGTAGTACGGGAACCCGGTGATGGTCAGCCCGGTGATCAGGATGCCGATGAGGACCGCGCCCAGGATCGTGCCCCACGCGTTGGGGCGGCCCAGACCGAGCACCGACGTGCCGACCAGCGCCACGGCGACGGCGTCGAGCAGCAGGGAGTTGCCCGCGCTGATGTCGCCCTGGCCGATGCGCGAGGACAGGATGAGCCCGCCGATGGAGGCGAACACCCCCGACAGCACGTAGGCCAGCGCGCGGTAGCGCCCGACCCGGACGCCGGCCAGCCGGGCGGCCTCGGGGTTGGCGCCGACGGCGTACATCAGCCGGCCCCAGCGGGTGCGGGTGAGGAAGAACCAGGTGCCCACGGCGAGCAGGCCGACGATCACGACCGGCAGCGGCACCGGGCCGATGAACGCGCGGTCGATGGCCAGGAAGTCCGGGGTGAACTTGCCCGGCGCCACGCTGCCGTCGCGCAGCACCATGCCCGAGGACACCGACTGGCCGTCCACCGGCACCAGCTTCAGGCCCATGATCACGAACATCGAGGCCAGCGTGGCCAGCAGGTCGGGGATCCGAAGCACCACGATGAGCAGCGCGTTCACCGCCCCGACGAGCGCACCGGCGAGCAGCACGACCGCGATGGCCACACCGCCGACCTGGGCGTAGAACACCATCGCCATCGCCGAGATCGTCACCGACATGCCGGCGACCGACCCGACCGACAGGTCGAGCCCGCCCACCACCATCGTCAGGGTCACCCCGAGCCCGACCACGGCGACGACGGAGGCGAACTTCAGCATCGAGAACAGCGTGCTCGGCTGGCGGAAGCTCTCCTCGGCCACGGCGAAGTAGACGAAGAGCACCACCGTGATCGCGATGAACCCGTAGCGGACGGCGAGTTCTCGCACGCCCGTCCGCGGCGACGGTGCCGTCGCGGTCACCTTCTCCGCGGGGTCGGCCTTCGCGCCGTCCCCGTCCACCTGCGGCCCTTTGACCTCCGGCACAGCCACTCAGGCCACGTCCTCTCCGTTGAGCGCCGCCGTCCGGGCGACGATCCGATCCCGGGTCACGTCGACGGCGTAGGAGTCCAGCCGCGGCACCCCCTCGACCAGCACGATGACCCGGTCGGCCACCTCCAGCACCTCGTCGACGTCCGAGGCGAGCACGACGACCGCCGACCCGCCCGCGGCCAGCTCCCGCACCCGCGCGGACAGGTCGTGGCGGGCGCCGATGTCGATGCCGCGGAACGGCTCGTCGAGCAGCATCACCCGCGGTCGCCCGCGCAGCCACCGACCCACGACGACCTTCTGCTGGTTGCCGCCCGACAGCGAGTCCACGCCCTGGGCCTCCGAGGAGGCCACGACGCCGAAGCGGTCGATGACGGCGCGCCCGTCGGCGCGTTCCTTGCGGCGCTGCAGCACACCGCTGGGCGAGAGCGCCCGCAGGAACGGCAGCGACGCCGTGCGCGCGATCGACCAGCCGGGCAGCATCGCCTGGGCGGCGCGGTCCTCCGGGACGAGGTAGACCTCCTCGGCGACCGCCTTCGCCGGCGACTTCGGCGCATATGGCGCACCGTCCAGGCGCATCGTGCCCGCCTGGAAGGGCTGGGCTCCGAACACGCCCAGCGCCAGCTCGCTCTTGCCCGCCCCGAGCAGCCCGACGACCCCGGTGACCTCGCCGCGGCGCAGGTCGAGGTCGAAGGGCGCGCTGCCGGCGAACAGCTGCACCCCGCGCAGCTCCAGCACGGTGTCCTCGCCGCGCTGGTCGTTCTTCTCGGCCAGCTCCCGGACGCCGCGCTCACCGAGCATGTCGCGCACCGCGACCGACCAGTCGAACGGCTGGGTCTGCTCGGAGCGGATGCTGCCGTCGCGCAGTACGGCGATCCGGTCGGCCAGCCGGTCGACCTCGTTGATGTGGTGGGAGACGTAGAGGACGGCGACGCCGCCGCGGCGCATGTCCTCCACGACGCCGAAGAGCCGTTCGGTCTCCGCGGCAGACAGCGCCGAGGTCGGCTCGTCGAGCACCAGCAGCTTCGGGCGCCGCGACAGCGCCCTGGCCAGCAGCACGAGCTGCTGGTCGGCGATGCCCAGCTCGTGGACGTCGCGGCGCAGGACCGCGTCGCCCCAGTCGAGCCCGAGGCCGGCGGCGACCCCCCGCGCCGCCGGCAACAGGCCCCGAAGCGAGCCGACCGCCGGTAGCTCGCCCTGCGCGATCCGCTCGAACAGCAGGTTCTCGGCCACCGACAGGCCGGGGACCACGCCCTCGTCGATCCGCTGGTGCACCGTCTCGATTCCCAGCCTGCGGGCGGCGAGCGGGCCGTCGGCGGCGTCGGGCGAGGCGCCGTCCACGCTGATCCGGCCGTGCTGCAGGGGGTGCACCCCGGCCAGCACCTTGATCAGCGTGGACTTGCCCGCGCCGTTGGCCCCCATCAGGCCCATCACCTCGCCGGCGTCCCAGGACAGGCTGACGCCGCGCAGCACGGGGTTGCCGCTGAACGCGTGCCGCACGTCGTGCAGCTCGATCATCGCCACGAGTTCGACTCCGAGGTGGTCGGTCAGTACGAGGGCCGGGTGCGCCCGGTCAGAAGGAGACGACCGGGATCCAGTCCGCCGTGGCGACCTCGGTCATGTTCAGCTCCGGCAGCTCGGCGCGCAGCTGGTCGAGGTTCTGGATGCTGTTCTGCTTGAGCAGCTCCTGGGTGACCAGCGTGCCGGGGAAGACGACCTCGCGGGAGTCCAGCTGCTCGGCCAGCTCCAGCGCGGTCACCCGGACCACGGCGGCGCCGATGGCGTTGGGGTCGGTGGTCGCGGTGGCGACCCACGGGCTGCCCTCGGCCGTCATGACCTCGATGTCGGCGGTGGAGATGTCCACGCCGTAGACCTTGACCTGGGACTGCAGGTTGTTCTGCTGGACCGCCGAGACGGTGCCCTTGGTCAGCTCGTCGTAGGGCGCGAAGATGCCGGCCACGCCGGGGTTGGCCTTCAGCGCCGCGTCGACCAGCTGGGCGTTGTCGGTGGCCACCGAGTTGGTGAACTCGCCGACGAAGAACTTCTGGTCCCAGGTGTTCTTCGCCCGGACCTCGTCCCAGACCGCGTTGCGCCGGTCGAGCGGGGCGATGCCGAGCACGTTGACGTAGCCGACCGGCGAGCCCGGGGCGATGTCCTCGGTCATCTTGTCCAGGATCAGGCTCGCCAGGCTCGCGTCGTCCTGGGCCGTCTCCACGGCCTTCGGCGCGCAGGCGGTGATCTCGACGTCGTAGATGACGACCGGCAGCCCGGCGTCGAGCCCGTCGTTGATCAGCGGGCACATGGTGTCGGACTGGCCGTGGTCGACGATGATGGCGTCGACGCCGGAGCCGATCGCGGTCTGCATGTCGGTGGCCTGGCGCGCGTTGTCGGCCTGCGCGTCGTAGACCTGGATCTCGATGCCCAGCGCCTCGGCCTGCTGGCGGGCGCCGTTGGTCCACTGCTGGAAGTAGTCGCCGGCGCCGCTGTTCTGCACGAGCGCGATCTTCACCGGCTCGGCGCCGTCGAAGGGGGCCGGCTTCTGCCCGGTGGCCTCGCCGACCGTGGCCGTTTCCGGGGGCGGGGCCGCCGACCCGGTCGGGCCCAGGTCCTGCGAGCAGCCGGCGAGCAGCAGGGCCGAGCCCAGCAGCGCGGCGCCGGCGCGGACGGTGGCACGGCCGCGTGTCAGGTGGGTCGACGTTGACGACTTTGACATGGCAGACAGATTCCTTCGGGGTGAGGCGCCTTCGTCGCGGCGTGGAGTTGCGGCGTGGAGTTACAGGGGCTGGTGGACCGCGGACATGTCGGGGCGGAGCTTCGGTTCGACGACACCGCGCTCGGTGACGACGGCGTCGATCAGCCGGGCGGGTGTGACGTCGAACGCCGGGTTGAACACCCGGCTGCCGGCCGGCGCGGTGGGCACACCCCCGAAGGCGACCACCTCGTCCGCGGCACGTTCCTCGATGGCGATGCCCGAGCCGTCGGGCGTCGCCAGGTCGACGGTGGACCACGGCGCGGCCACCACGAACGGGATGCCGGCGTCGGCGCAGGCCAGCGCCAGGCCGACGGAGCCGACCTTGTTGGCGGTGTCGCCGTTGGCCGCGATGCGGTCGGCGCCGATGACGACGGCGTCGACCAGGCCGCGCAGGATCGCGCCGGCCGCGGCGCTGTCGACCTGCACCACGTGGTCGATGCCGTCGGCGCGCAGCTCCCACGCGGTGAGCCGGGAGCCCTGCAGCAGCGGGCGCGTCTCGTCGACGTGCACCAGCTCGATCCGGCCGCGGGCGTGCAGCTCGCGCACGATCCCCAGCGCGGTGCCCCACGCGGTGGTGGCGAGCGTGCCGGTGTTGCAGTGGGTGAGCAGGCGCAGGGGGCGCTCGGCGCACCGCGCGAGCAGCCAGTCGGCGCCCTGCGCGGACAGCGAGCGGTTGGCCGCCTCGTCCTCGGCGAGCACGCGCAGCGCCTCGGCGAGCACCGCGTCGCGCCCGTCGGGCAGCAGCGGCAGCACGCGGTCGACCGCCCAGGCGAGGTTCACCGCGGTCGGGCGGGCGTCGCGCAGGCGGACGACCTCGCCGCGCAGCCGGACGTCGTCCCAGCCCTCGCGCTCGCCCTGGGCCATGGCGACCACGACCCCGAGCGCGCCCACCGCGCCCAGCGCGGGCGCGCCGCGCACGGCGAGGCGCACGATCGCGTCGACCAGCGCGTCGACGTCGATCGCCTCGACGTAGACCTCCTCCACCGGCAGGCGGGTCTGGTCGATCAACCGCACGGCGGGGACCGGCCCGTCGAGCCACTCCACCGTCCTGACCGGCACGCTGCCTCCCGGATCTGTCAGTCGTCCTACAACTCGTGCGGAAACCGCACGCTAAGGAGATGTAGGACGACTGTCAACCGTTACTGTGTGCCCGTGTCGACATCGTTGGGTGCCCGCACCTCGCTGGCGCGCCGGCTCGCCGAGGACGTGCGCTCCCGGATCATGTCCGGGGAGTACGCACCCGGAGAGCGCTTGCCCAGCGAGGCCGAACTCGTGCGCCACTACGAGGTCTCCCGGGTCACGGTGCGCACCGCGCTGCGCACGCTGGAGGCCCAGGGCCTGGTCGACGTCCGGCACGGCTCGGGCTCGTTCGTCAGCGACTTCGGCGCCGGGATCCGCGCCGGCCTGCAGGAGCTGCGCTCGATCAGCGACACCATCCGGGAGATGGGCCACGAGCCGCGCATGGAGCGCCACGCCCGCGTGCGCCGCCCGGCGACCGCGGCCGAGGCCGGCAAGCTCGGCATCGCCGCGGGCGAGGACGTGCTCGCGGTCGAGCGGATGATCCTGGCCGACGACCAGGCCGTGGCCTACTCCTACGACGTGGTGCCGCTGGCCGGCTTCCCGGCCGAGCTGGTCGAGCAGCTCGGCGCGGGCAGCCTGTTCGCCACGCTCGACCGGGCCGGCCTGATGCCGGCCCGCGCCCTCGCCGAGGTGCACGCGATCAGCGACGAGACCATCGGGTGGGGCCCCCAGAAGCCGGTGCCCGGCCTGTACGTGCTGCTCGACCAGGTGCACTTCAGCCGGCGGGGCACCGCCGTGGCGCACAGCCGCACCTACTTCGTCGAGGGCCGCTTCCAGTTCGTGGTGCTGCGCACCAACTAGCCCCGCCCCGTCGAGAACGAAGCTGCTGTCGATTGGACCGGTCCACAATCACCGCAACGTCGTTCTCGACGGTCAGTCGGCCGAGTAGTGGCGCACCGCCTCGGCCGCCTCCGCCGAGTACCGCGCCACGATCTGGCGCAGCCGCTGCTCGGCCAGCGGGCCCAGCCCGGTGTGGATCTCCAGGAACGTCCGGCGCGCCCCGTCGCGCTCCCAACCGGCCGGGAGCAGCTCGGCCGGCAGGTCGGGGTCGGTGTCGGTGAAGGCGCGCCAGGTGTCCATCAGCTCGGTCCGGGCGACCAGCGCCTCGGCCGGGGGCACGGCGCCGTCGCGCGTGCGCGCCCGCAGTGGCGCGAACCGGGCGGTGAACGCCGCGTAGTCCGCGCCGAGGCCGGCGAGGTCGAAGGCCGAGAGCGGGTCGACGACGCCGCGGCCGGCGGCGAAGCGCGACAGCATCACCGAGGCGCCGACGTCCGCGCCGCCGCGCGAGACGTCGGCGACGACCGCGCGGACCGCGTCGGTGTGGTCGCCGGGGCGGACCCAGACGCTGTCGAACAGCCGGCCGAAGCGCAGCGCCTGCAGTTCGCGGCGCAGGGTGGCGCGCACCGAGCGCTGCTCCTCGGCCACCGAGAACGCGACGACGGTCCACTCCCCCGAGAACGACGCCCCCGCCGACCCGGCCGCGCCGAAGGTCAGGAAGTGCTGCATCCGCTGCTTGTGCTTGGACGACGCCTCCGGCGTGAGCCGGTAGGCCGACGCCCGGCCGTGGCGCACGGCCTGCAGCAGGCCGCGGCGGGCGACGCGGCTCAACGCGGTGCGCGCGCTGGCCTCCGACACCGAGAACTCCCCCATCAGGGCGACGAGCGCGGCCGAGGGCACCGCGTCGCCCGCGGGGTCGAAGTACTCGCCCAGCAACGTCGCCAGCAGGTGCTGCGGGCTGGCCCCGGCCTGCCGGCGGGGCAGGGCGGTGGCGCTGTCCTGCGGGCTCACCTGCTGACCTCCATGCCTGTCACCGGCAAGGATCGCAGCCGCTCAGGACGCGGTCGCGGGCAGCACCACCAGGTCGCCGTCGGCGGCGGACCCGGTGCCGAACTCGGTGTCGATGCCCTGGTCCGCGCCGATCTCGCGCAGGTAGTCGACGACCTCGCCGTGGCGCGGGTCGGCGGCGTCGAGCAGCGCGGGCACGGAGTCTGTGCCGTTGTGCACGCCGATGAGGGCCGGGCGCAGCCCGACCCGGCCCACCCCGGCCGCGGTGATCTCCGCCTCGGCGACGACCGTGCGGCGCGAGTCGGGCGGGAAGTTGTAGCTGCTGGCCAGGTCGACCTCCCAGCCGGGGTGCAGCGACTGCAGCATCCGGAAGGTCGGGCGCTGCGCGTGCTCGGAGGTCATCGGCAGGTCCATCGCGAAGTTGCCGAGGCTGTAGAAGATCGCCCGGCCGCGGTGGACCTCGATCGGCTTCAGGATGTGCGCGTGGTGGCCGAGGATGAGGTCGGCCCCGGCGTCGATCGCGGCGTGCGCGACGGCCCGCTGGTAGTCGGCGAGCACGGCGGGCACGAAGTGGATGCCCCAGTGCAGCGACACGACGACCGCGTCGGCCTGCGCGCGGGCCTCGCGGATCCCGGCCAGCAGCGCGGCCAGGTCGGCGCCGTCGGGGAAGGTCAGGATGCGGCACCCGGTGCCCGGCTGGTCGGGTTCCAGCGGCTGGTAGACGGTGTGCGCGCGCATCGGGGCGCAGCCGGGCCTGCGCTCGGTGGCCCAGTAGTCGGCGGGCAGGATGCTGCACAGTGCCAGGAACGCGACCCGCACGCCGTCGCGCTCGACGATCCGCGGCCGGCGCGCGGCGGCGATGTCGACGCCCACCCCGAGCGGGGTCAGCCCGGCCGACTCCAGCGCGTCGATGGTGTCGAGGAAGCCGTCGCTGCCCCAGTCCAGGCAGTGGTTGCCGGCCCAGGAGATCACGTCGAACCCGGCGCGGCGCAGGGCGTGCGCCGCGGCCGGTGCGCTGCGGGCGGTGTGGCGGACCTGCGGGACGGGCGTGCCGCGCTCGGTGAGGGTGACCTCCAGCTGGCCGAAGGTGATGTCGGCCCCCCGGAGGTGGTCGCGGACGCGGTCGAACAGCGTGTCCGGGTCGGCCCGCTCGGGGCCGATGTCGCCGACGGCGCGCAGCAGCACGGGCTTCACTCCTGTCCGGGACGGGCGGGGACGCCGCGCAGCACAGCGGCGACGGCGGGGACATCGAGGGCATCGGCGGCGGCCACCAGGGCGGCGGTGCCGTCCGCCCCGATCAGCGGACCGGCCAGCCGGGCCGCCTTGGCCGTCACCGCGGCCCGGTCGAGCGGGCGCCCTGGCGAGCCGGGCGCCTCGACGGCGAGCGCGACCTGTCGGCCGTCGCGCGCCCGCAGCCGCAGCGAGGCGACCAGCCTGTGCGGGAACAGCTCCTCGGCCAACGGGTCGAGCTCGACGTCGACCCGCTCGGCCAGCGCCGTCACCTCCGGCGGTGTGCGCCGCAGGTGACGGGGGTCGTTGCCGCCGAGCACCAGCCGGGTGGCGACCGCGTGGTGGGCGCTGAGCTGTGCGGCGGTGAGGTCCGGTGGGCGCGGCCCGATCGTGCCGACGTGCGCGAGCGTGGCCCGGTCCAGGCCGACGACCAGCCGGTCGACGTCCGCGGCGCGCCAGCCGTCGGCGCGCAGCGCCTCGGCGGCGGCGATCGGGGCCTGCAGCCCGGCGCAGGCGCAGTACGCCTTGACCGCCAGCGCGGCCGTGCGCCACTCGACGCCGAGCCGGTCGGCCAGGCGCTCGCGGGCCGCGGCGCCCACCCCGGCCGAGAACGCGGTCAGGAACCCGCGCTCGCCGTCGAGGGCCCGGCGGGGCGCGGTGAGCCCGTGCCCGGCGAGGCGCACGGCCCGGATCCCGGCCGCCGCCGCGAATCCGGCGTGCGCGCGCTTGACGTCGCCGCCCGTGCGGGAGAACTCCGCGGTGCCCCCGGCGTGCGCCGCGGCCAGCCCGAGCGCGTGCGCCATGACCGGCGGCGGGAGCCGGTGCAGCCGCCCGGCGGTGGCGGCCGCGGCGAGCACGCCGATCGCGCTGGTGACGTGGAAGGCGCGGTCGCTGGTCAGCGACGGGGTGACCGCCTCCGCGATGCGCAGCGCCGTCTCGAACCCGGCGGCGAGCGCGGCGGTGACCTCGGCCGGGCCCGCGCCCACGTCCTCGGCGACGGCCAGCGCCACCGGCACGACCACGCAGCCGGGGTGCGACAGCGCGGGCAGCGCGTAGTCGTCGATCTCCATGCCGTGCGCGGCGGTCGCGGTGACCAGCGCGGCGAGCTCCGGGCGCAGCCGCCGCGCGGTACCGACCGCCGAGCTGGGCCCGGGCGCGGACTCCTCGACCGCGTACCCGCGCACCGCCGCCGTCCACGGCATCGCCGCGCCGACCACGGTTGCGGTCAGCGCGTCGACGGTGTGCACGGCGATCCGCTCGCGCACGGGCTCGGGCAGGTCGGCCGTGGTGCCGGCGGCGAAACCGGCCAGCGCCGCCGTGAGGTCCGCTGTCAGGTTCGCTGTCGGGTCCGCCGTCACAGGTCCGCCGCGAAGTGGCAGGCCGACCGGTGCCCGGCCCCGACCTCGGCGAGCGCGGGCACCTCGGCCGCGCACCGGGCCTCGGCCAGCGGGCAGCGGGTGCGGAACCGGCAGCCCGACGGCGGGTCCAGCGGCGAGGGCACCTCCCCGCTCAGCGCCGGTCCCAGCGGCGGGGCGTCCGGGTCGGGCACCGGGCTGGAGTCCAGCAGCGCGCGGGTGTACGGGTGGCGCGGCCGGGCGTAGACCTCGGCCACCGGGCCGGTCTCCACGACCCGACCCAGGTACATGACCGCGACCCGGTCGGCGATGGTGCGCACGACGGCGAGGTCGTGGGAGATGAACAGCATCGCCAGCCCCCGCTCGGCCCGCAGGTCGGCCAGCAGGTTGATCACCTGGGCCTGCACCGAGACGTCCAGCGAGGCCACCGGCTCGTCGCACACCAGCAGCCGCGGCTGCACGGCCAGCGCGCGGGCGATGGCGATGCGCTGGCACTGCCCGCCGGAGAACTCCTCGGGCCTGCGGTCCGCCACCTGCGCCGGGTCCAGGCCCACGGCGGTGAGCACGGCGTCGACGGTCGCCGCGGTCTCGCCCTTCGGGCGGCGCGCGTTCACCAGGCCCTCGGCCACGATCCCGCGGACCCGGCGGCGCGGGTGCAGCGCGGCCCGCGGGTCCTGCAGGACCATCTGCAGCCCGGGGCGCAGCGCCCGCATGCGGCGCCGGCTCAGCGTCGTCAGCTCGGTGCCGTCGAACGCGACCCGGCCGCTGTCGGGCGGGGGCAGCTGCAGGATCGCCCGACCCACCGTGGACTTCCCGCAGCCGGACTCGCCGACCAGGGCCAGCGTCTCCGCCGCGTCCAGACGCAGGCTCACCCCGGACACCGCGTGCACGGTGCCGGCGGCGACCCGGTGGGTCTTGACGAGGTCGCGGACCTCCAGCAGGGCGCTCACGGCTCCTCCGGTGGGTGCAGGCAGGCGGCCCGGTGCCCGTCGACCGCCACCATCCGGGGCGGCGCGGACCGGCAGTCCTCGGCGGTGGCGGGGCAGCGCGGGCCGAAGGCGCAGCCAGGCGGCAGCGCCGCCGGGTCCGGCGGCTGGCCGGGGATGGCCGAGAGCCGGTCGGGCACCCGGTCGAGCCGGGGCACGCTGTCCAGCAGCGCCCGCGTGTAGCGGTGGCGCGGGCGGTGGAAGACCTCGCGGGTCGGGCCGTGCTCGACGACCCGCCCGCCGTACATGACGGCCACCTCGTCGGTGCGCCCGGCGACCACGCCCAGGTCGTGGCTGATCAGGACCATGCTCATGGACCGCTCGGCGACCAGCGCGGCGAGCAGGTCGAGGATCTGGCGCTGCACGGTGACGTCCAGCGCGGTGGTGGCCTCGTCGGCGATGAGCAGGTCGGGATCGCAGGACAGCGCCATCGCGATCGTCACCCGCTGGCGCAGCCCGCCGGAGAACTGGTGCGGGTAGGACCGCAGCCGCGAGCGCGCCGCCGGCACGCCCACCTGCTCCAGCAGCGAGACCGCCCGCTCGGTCGCATCACGGCGCGAGAGCCCCAGGTGGTGGCGCGCGGCCTCGGCGACCTGGCGGCCCACCGGGACGACCGGGTTGAGCGCCATCATCGGGTCCTGGAACACCATCCCGATCCGGCGCCCGCGCAGCTCGCGGCGCCGCGCCGGGGGCAGCTCGGCCAGGTCGGCGCCCCCGACCCGGATGCCGCCGGTCAGCTCGGCCGTCGCCGGCGTGGCCCCGACGACCGCCCTGGCCAGCGTGGACTTGCCGGAGCCGGACTCGCCCACGATCCCGAGCACCCGGCCGCGGGGCACCCGCAGCGACACCCCGGACAGCGCCCGGACCGGGCCGCGGGCGCTGGGGAACGCGCAGCCCAGGTCGACGACCTCCAGCACGGGCGTGGCGAGGTCGGTGGCCGCGTCGCCGCCGCGGCGGGTCGCGGCGGTCACCGTTCGCCCCGCGCGGTCAGCCCGCGGAACCAATCACCCGCGGTGTTCAGCGCGAACACCGTGGCGAAGATGGCCAGGCAGGGCAGCGCGATCAGGTACGGCGCGTCGAACAGGAAGTCCTTCCCGCCGGCGATCATCGAGCCCCAGCTGGCCGCGGGCGGCGGGATGCCGACGCCCAGGAAGCTCAGCGACCCCTCGATCACCATGATCGTGGCCAGCACCACGACCGCGTACGCGGCCACCGGAGCCAGGCACACCGGCAGCAGCTCGCGGGTGAGCATCCGCGGCCCGGACGCCCCCAGCACGCGCGCGGCCAGCACGTACTCCCGGCCCATCTCCACCACCGCCAGCGCCTTGCTGAGCCGGGTGAACGCCGGCACGAACAACAGCCCGAGGCTGACGGCCAGGGTGGTCAGCCCCGGCCGGACGACCGCCGCCAGCGCGAGCAGCACCAGCAGCGGCGGGAACGCCAGCAGCGAGTCGGTGACCAGCGCGATCACCCGCTCCGCCGCCCCGCGCAGGTACGCCGCGCACAGCCCCAGCGCGGTGCCGACCACCGCGGCGATCAGCGTGGCCGACAGGCCGACCAGCAGCGACAGCCGGGCGCCGTGCACCAGCCGGGACGCCACCGAGCGGCCGATCGGGTCGGTGCCCAGCAGCGGGCCGTCCGGGGCGAACGGCGCCAGGCTGGGCGCGCCGACCGGCTCGTCGGGCGCCGGCAGCGGCAGCAGGTCGGCGGTCAGCGCGAGCAGCACGACCAGCCCGAGCCAGCCCAGGGCGAGCCAGAGCGCGGGACGGCGCTTCGCGACCGGCGTCGCGACGGCGGTGCCGGTGCCGGTGCTCATGCGGCCCGCACCCGCGGGTCCAGCACCGCGTACGCCGCGTCCACCACCATGTTGACCACCACGTAGACCACCGCGACCAGCGCCACGATCCCCTGGATCAGCGGCAGGTCGCGGGCCGGGATGGCCTGCAGGGCCAGCGCGCCCAGCCCGGGCAGCGCGAACAGGCTCTCCACGACCACCGAGCCGGCCAGCAGCCGCCCGAAGGTCATCGCGGCCACGGTGAGCAGCGAGAACGACGAGGGCCGCAGCGCGTGGCGCAGCAGCACGTAGCGCCGGGGCAGCCCGCGCACCTCGGCGGTGCGCACGAAGTCCTGGTGCAGCGTGTGCACGAGGTCGCCGCGCAGCAGCCGGTAGAAACCGGGCGCCTCCCCGATCGCCAGCGCCAGCGCGGGCAGGAACGCGAAGGCCAGGTTGTCGACCAGCCCGTCCGACAGCGGCGACCACCCCGACACCGGGAACCACCCGGTCACCACCGCGAAGGCGTAGATCAGCAGCACCCCGGCCACGAACACCGGGACCGACAGCAGCCCCGAGGCCAGCCCGGTGGCGGCCCGGTCGGCCGGCCCGCCCTCCCGGTGCGCGGCCAGCAGCGCCGCCGGCACGGCCGCGGCCAGCGCCATGACCAGCGCCAGCACGGTGAGCTCCAGGGTGACCGGAACCCGGTCCAGGATCTGCTCCAGCACCGGCCGGTTGGACTGCACCGAGCTGCCCAGGTCGCCGGTCAGCGCGTTGCCCAGCCAGGTGGCGTAGCGCTCGGGCAGCGGCCGGTCGTAGCCGGTCTCGGCCTCCAGCTCGGCGATCGCCTCCGCGGTGGCCGTCGGGCCGAGGATGGTCGCCGCCGGCGAGCCCGGCAGCAGGTCGACCAGCGCGGTGGCGGCCAGGGTCACCAGCACCAGCACGCCGACCAGGTGGGCGAGCCGGGCCAGGAGGCGGCCGTGCCGCCGGCGCCGGGTGGGGCGCTCGGCCGCGGCGGTCGTGGCCGGGACGGTCGGTGCGGCTGGGGTCACGACGCGGCCAGGCCGAGCCGGTCGTAGAGCAGCGCGCCGTCGCCGTGCAGAACGAGGCCCGTCAGCTCGGGGCGGTGCACGGTGTAGGCCACCTGCTCGCGGAAGGGCAGGATCGGCACCTGGTCGGCGACGATCCGCTGCACGGTGGCGTAGGCCGCCTCGCGAGCGGCCGTGTCCTGCGTGGAGCGGGCGGCGTCGAGCGCGGCGTCCAGCGCGGGGTCGGCGAAGCCGGTGTAGTTGGTCTGCCCGGTGGAGTGCAGCAGCTTGTAGAGGTTGGGCTCGGGGTCGGGCACCGGGACGATCTGGGCGGACATGTCGTAGTCGCGGTCGCGGAACACCCGCTGGTCGATCGTGGCGTTGTCGACGATGTCGATGGTCACCGCGATGTCGCGGAACGTGCTCAGCCTGCTCTGCACGTACTCCGCGGTCCGCTTGAACAGCCCGCTGGGGGTCAGGGTGACGGTGAACTCGACCGGCTTGCCTTCCGCGGCCAGCTGGGAGAGCAGCTGCTGCGCCCCGGCGGCGTCGTGCTCGACCAGCGGGCCGGGCGAGCCGAACGGCGATCCCGGCCCGAACAGGCCCTCCGGAGCGGCCGACCCCGGGTCGATCACCGAGTCGAGGTCGGCCAGGTCGAGCGCCATCGCCACGGCCCGCCGGGCCCGGACGTCGTCGAACGGGGCGCGGGCGGTGTTGAACAGGAACGTCGGGCCGCCGCCGGCGGGCGCCTCGGTGACGGCGAGCCGGCGCTGCGCCGCAGCGTCGCGGAAGGACAGGTCCGAGCCGGGCACCGCGGCCTGGGCCTGCCCGGAGGCGACGGTGTTGATGCGCTGGGTGGGGTCGGCGATGACGGTGAAGGTGACCGTGTCCAGCAGCGGCTCGTCGGGCCCGGCGTAGGTGGGGTTGCGCTCCAGCGTCATGTGGTCGTCGCGGACCCACTCCCGCAGCACGAACGGCCCGGCTCCGACGGGCTCGTTCGCGAAGCCCGCGGGGTCGGCCGCGATGGCCGTCGGCGAGCCGATGAAGGTCAGGTTGGTGGCCAGCACCCGGTCGAAGCTGAAGTTCGGGGTGGCCAGGTCGATCTGCAGCGTGCGGGCGTCGCGCACGGTCGTGGTGACGCCGGCCAGCAGCGGTGCCAGCGGCGAGCGGGTGGCCGGGTCGGCGATGCGGGCGTAGTTGAACCGCACGGCCTCGGCGTCGAGCGGGGTGCCGTCGGAGAACGTCAGGGCGGGGCGCAGCACCAGCGTCCACTGCGCGCCGTCGGCGCTCGGGGTGAGGCTCTCGGCCAGCCCGGGCGAGACCGCGCCGGTGGCCGCGTCGGCCCACAGCAGCGTGCCGTAGATCGCCGACATCCGGTTGGCGTCGCCGGACGGGGTCAGGTTGAACAGCATCGCCGGGTCGAGCCCGCGCACGGCTTCGACGCCCAACACGATCGTGGCGTCGCCGCCGCGCTGGGGCGGGCCGGCTTCCTCGACGGCGGCGGGGCCGCGCGACCCGCAGGCGACGAGCACCGCCGCGGTCCCCACCGCGAGGGCGGCCACGGCGATCCGGCGAGCGGGGGACCTGCGAACGGCTGACGTCATCGTCGCTCCTCGTCGGGAAAGAAGTGGACGCAAAGCTTGCACATGACACGTCGACCGTCAACACTTCTGCCACATGATGCGCCGTTGCACGGTCGGACACTGGTCAATGCGGGTAACCTCTGACCGGAGGTTGCCAGCCGCGTCGGCGCGGGACCAGAGTCACACGACGAACAGACGTCCTGTCGTCGCTACTCCTGGTGGCAATTCGACGGTCGGTCGCCGGTGACCGGGCAGCGCCCGACACCGGACTTCGACCCGGCGACCGCCTCTTCCCCCGCCGAGTCGCACGCCCTCTACCGGCGGCTGCGCCACGAGTGCCCGGTGGCCCGCAGCGACGCCCACGGCGGCTTCTGGGCGCTGACCCGCTACGCCGACGTCGCGGCGGCGGCCGGCGACTCCACCACCTTCATCTCCTCGGTGCGCGCCGTGGTGCCCAGCGACCCGCGCGGCCTGCGGCGCCCGCCGCTCAACTACGACGCCCCCGCGCACACCCCCTACCGGCGGGCCCTCGACCGCACGCTCCAACGGGCCCGACTGACCCGCCTCGAACCGGCGCTGCGCGCGCACGCCGGCCGGGAGCTGGCGCCGCTGCTCGAACGCGGCGGCGGCGACATCGCCCAGGAGTACGGGGCCCGGTTCCCGGCGTGGGTCACCACGGAGTGGCTCAACCTGGAGCCCGAGGTCGCCCCGGTGCTGGCCGAGACCGCCGCCACGTGGGTGCGCGCCTGGCGCGCACTCGACCGCGACGTCGTCAACGAGACCAGCGAGCGGATGTACGGGATCGCCCGCGACCTGGTCCGCGACCGGCGCCGCGCGCCCCGCCCCGTCGAGCAGGACCCGGCCAGCTCGCTGCTGGCCGAGCGCCCCGGCGGCGAGCCGCTGGACGAGGAGCACATCGTCGGGGCGCTGCGCCAGTCGCTGGTGGTCGGCATGGTCGCGCCGCCGATCCTGCTCGGCTCGATCTGCGCGCACCTGTCCGACGACCAGGACCTGCAGCGGCGGCTGCGCGCCGATCCGGCGCTGCTGCCGGCCGCGGTCGAGGAGTTCCTGCGGCTGCACACCCCCTACCGCGGTTTCGCCCGCACCGCCGCGCACGACGTGCGGCTGCACGGGCGCACCATCCGCCCCGGCGAGCCGGTGACGCTGGTCTACGCCTCGGCCAACCGCGACGAGTCGGTCTTCCCCGACCCGGACCGGTTCGTCCTCGACCGCCCCAACATCGCCGCGCACCTGGCGTTCGGGCGCGGCCGGCACGCCTGCGCCGGGATGCCGCTGGCCCGCATGGCGCTGCGCGTCGCGCTGGGTGAGCTCCTCACGTCCACGACCCGGTTCCACGTCGACGGGCCGATCGAGGGCGCCCGCATGCCGGAGATCGGCTGCGTGTCGGTGCCCCTGCGCATCGAGTCGGCCCGGTAGGGCACCAGCAGCCCGGTCCGCCGGCCTTAGGGCAGGTCGAGCACGTCCGTGCTGGCGAACGTGCGCTCCGGGTCCCGGTCGGCGAAGAACGCCCCGACCTGGGCGTCGAGGTCGGCGGCGGTCCAGAGGTCGCCGGTCGCGTCGAAGCGCCGTTCCACCGTCGGCGGGGCGAGCAGCGCAACCACCCCGCTGTGCACGACGAACACCTGACCGCTGATCGACCCGGCCGCGGGCGAGGCGAGGTAGGCGACGAACGGGGCGACCTGGTCGGGCGAGAGCGGGTCGGGCCCGTCGGTCGGGGGCGGCCCGAACACCTCGGCGGTCATCGCCGTGCGGGCGCGCGGGCAGATGGCGTTGACCGTGACGCCGTAGCGGCGCAGCGCGCGGGCGGACGACACGGTCAACGCGGCGATGCCGCCCTTGGCCGCGGCGTAGTTGGGCTGGCCGACCGAGCCGAGCAGGAACGCCTCGGAGGTGCTGTTGACGATGCGCCCGTGGACCGGCCGGCCGCGCTGCTTGGACCGCTGCCGCCAGTGCGCGGCGGCGTTGCGCGAGAGCAGGAAGTGCCCGCGCAGGTGCACCCGCACCACGAGGTCCCACTCCTCGTCGGACATGCTGAACAGCATCCGGTCGCGCAGCACGCCGGCGTTGTTGACCACGATGTGCAGGGCGCCGAAGCGCTCCAGCGCGGTCGCGAGCAGGGCGTCGGCGGTGGCCCGCTCGCCCACGTCGCCGGTCACCAGGACGGCCTTGGTGCCGATCCGCTCGATCTCCTCGACCACCGCCGCGGCGGCCGGATCGACGTCGTTGACCACGACGTCGGCGCCGGCGGCGGCCAGCGCGAGCGCCTCGGCCCGGCCCAGGCCCGCCCCCGCCCCGGTGACGATCGCGACCGTGCCCTCCAGGCTCAGCCCCGGCGTGCGGTCCACGTGCACCCCCTCGTCCGACCCGGGCCCACACTAGAACGTGTTCCCATAGCCGTCCAGGATCGCCCATCGACCACCAGCGCCCGCCGATCTATGGTGAGTAGAACCTGTTCCATCTCCTCGAGGAGGGCCGATGCACGTCGCGAGCACCCCGGAGCAGGAGGACCTGCGCGCGGAGCTGCGCCGGTACTTCGCGGCGCTGCTGACCCCCGAGCGGCGGGCCGCGCTCGGCTCCGGCTCGGGCGAGTACGGCGACGGCTCGGTCTACCGCGACGTCGTCCGGCAGATGGGCGCCGACGGCTGGCTGGTGCTGGGCTGGCCCAAGGAGTTCGGCGGGCAGCAGCGCTCGGCGGCCGACCAGCTGGTCTTCGCCGAGGAGGCCGCCGTGGCCGGGGCGCCGGTGCCGTTCCTGACCCTCAACACCATCGGCCCGACGATCATGCGGTTCGGCACGCCAGAGCAGCAGTCGTTCTTCCTGCCCCGGATCGCCGCCGGCGAGCTGCACTTCTCCATCGGCTACTCCGAGCCCGACGCCGGCACCGACCTGGCCGCGCTGCGCACGCGCGCGGTCCGCGACGGCGACGACTACGTCATCAACGGCCAGAAGATGTGGACCAGCCTCATCGACCACGCCGACTACGTCTGGCTGGCCTGCCGCACCGACCCGGACGCGGCCCGCCACCGCGGCCTGTCGATCCTCATCGTGCCGACCGACGCCCCCGGGTTCTCCTGGACGCCGGTGCGCACCATGGCCGGGGTCACCACCAGCGCCACCTACTACTCCGACGTGCGGGTGCCGCGCACGGCGCTGGTCGGCGAGGAGAACCGCGGCTGGGGGCTGATCACCAACCAGCTCAACCACGAGCGGGTCGCGCTCACCGGGGCCGCCCCGCTGTTCAGCGCCCTGCACGCGGTACTGGAATGGGCCCGCGAGACCGGCGCACTCGACCAGGAGTGGGTGCGCGTGCACCTGGCCCGGGTGCACGCCAAGGCCGAGGCGCTCAAGCTGATGAACTGGCGGATCGCCGCCGCGGCGACCGACGCGGGCCCGGCCGAGGCCTCGGCCACCAAGCTCTACGGCACCGAGCTGTCCACCGAGGCCTACCGGCTGCTCATGGAGGTCCTCGGGCCGGCCGCCACCGTGCGCGACGGCTCGCCGGGCGCCGTGCTGGGCGGGCGCATCGAGCGCATGCAGCGCTCCGCCCTGATCCTCACCTTCGGCGGCGGCACGAACGAGGTGCAGCGCGACATGATCGCCGCCACCGCGCTCGGCCTGCCGTTCCGCCGCTGACCCCGCTCCCCGCCACCCCACCCCGACTCCCCGGGAACGGACGGACCGCGATGGACTTCACCCCCACCGAGGCGCAGACCGACCTCGCCGCGCTGACCCGCACCATCCTGACCGACCGGGTCACCCCGGAACGGCTGCGCGAGGTCGACGCGGCGCCGGGCCGGTTCGACCGGGCGCTGTGGTCGGCGCTGGCCGGGGCCGGCGTGCTGGCCGCCGCGCTGCCCGCGGACGCCGGCGGCGACGACGACCTCGGGATCCTGGAGCGGTGCAGCATCGCCGTCGAGATCGGACGCGCGGTCGCGCCGGCGCCCTACGTCGCCTCGATCCTGGTGGGCGCCTCGGCCGTCGCCCACTTCGGGGACGCCGCGCAGCGGGCCCGCTGGGCGGCGCCGGCCGGGGCCGGGCAGCTCGTGCTCACCGCCGCCCTCGACGGCACCCCGCACGGCGCCGAGCCGGTCACCGCCACCCGGCGGGCCGACGGACGCTGGTCGCTCACCGGCACCGTGGCCACGGTCCCGGCCGGCACGATCGCCGACGCGGTGCTGGTGCCGGCGTCGACCGACGCCGGCAGCACCGTCTTCGTCGTCGACACCGACGATCCGGGCGTGACGGTGACCGGGCAGGCGATGGTGGACGGCGACGACGCCGGCTGGGTCGAGCTGGCCGGGGTCGAGCTCGACGCCGACCGCGTCCTGGGCGGGGTCGGCGCAGGCGACGCCGTCACGGCCCGGCTGACCGCGCACGCCACGGTGGGGCTGTGCGCCGCCCAGCTCGGGGTGACCGAGCGGGCCCTGGAGCTCACCGCGGAGTACGCCCGCACCCGCGTGCAGTTCGACCGGCCGATCGGCGCGTTCCAGGCCGTGGCGCAGCGCCTGGCCGACGCCTACGTCGACGTCCAGGCCATCCGGCTGACGCTGTGGCAGGCCGCGTGGCTGCTGTCCGCGGACCGGCCGGCCGACGCCGCGATCGCCACCGCCAAGTTCTGGGCGGCCGACGGCGGGCACCGCGTCGCGCACGCCGCCGTGCACGTCCACGGCGGGGTCGGGATCGACCTCGACCACGGCATCCACCGCTACTTCGTGGCGGCCAAGCGCATCGAGTTCGGCCTGGGCGGGGCCACCGAGCAGTTGCGCACCCTCGGCGACCTCCTCGCCGCCCGCGCCTGACCTGACCCGTCGGCCCGGAGTTCAGGAAAGCCACGTTCCTGCCCTCTGCGGGCAGGAACGTGGCTTTCCTGAACCGGGGCCGACGGGGAGGGGGCCGACGGGGAGGGGGCCGACGGCGGGGTCAGCGCAGGGTGCTCAGCCGGTCGAGGGTGCGGTCGAGCTCGGCGAGCAGGTCGGCCACGACCTCGGAGACCGGGCGGATCTCGTTCAGCCGCCCGACGACCTGCCCGACGGGCATCGCCACGACCTCCGGGTCGGCGGAGCGCTGGATGCGCTCGTGCGCCTCGCTGACCAGGATGTTCTGCAGCGGCATGGGCAGCGGTTCCGGCGCGCCCGGCGCCGCCCACGCCTGCGTCCAGCGGGTCCTGAGCAGCCGGGCGGGCTTGCCGGAGTAGATGCGCGAGCGCACCGTGTCGGCCGAGGTGGCCGCGAGCAGCGCCTGCTGGGTGGCCGACGCGGCCAGCCCCTCGGTGTACTCGGCGGTCGTCAGCCAGATCGACCCCATCCAGGCCCCCTGCGCGCCCAGCGCCAGTGCCGCGGCGATCTGGCGCCCGCTGCCGATCCCGCCGGCGGCCAGCACCGGGACCCGGTCGCCCGCGGCGTCGCGGACGGCGTCGACCACCTCGGGCAGCAGCACCATCGAGGCGATCTCGCCGGTGTGCCCGCCGGCCTCGTAGCCCTGCGCCACCACCACGTCGACGCCCTTGGCGACGTGGCGGCGGGCGTGCTCGGCGGTGCCGGCCAGCGCGGCCACCGGCACGTCGCAGCGGTGGGCCTGCTCGATGACGTCCGGCGGCGGCGAGCCCAGGGCGTTGGCGATCAGCCGCACCGGGTGCTTGAGCGCCACGTCGACGTGCGAGCGGGCGATCGAGTGCAGCCACCCCAGCACGCCGCCACCGGCCCCGCCGCCCTCCGGCAGCGGGGGCACCCCGAGGTCGGCCAGCATCCTCTCGACGAAGGCGCGGTGCTCGGCGGGGATGAGCTCGGACAGGTCGAGCTGGGTGCCCTCGGTCGGGACGGTCGAGGGCATCACCACGTCCACGCCGTAGGGGCGGCCGTCGGTGTTGGCGTCCATCCAGCTCAGCGCGGCGTCGAGGTCGGCGGGGTCGTTGTAGCGCACGCACCCCAGCACCCCGAGCCCGCCGGCCCGGCTGATCGCCGCCGCCACGTGCGCCGACGGCGTGAACCCGACGATCGGGTGCGCGATGCCGAAGCGCTCGCACAGCTCGGTGCGCACCATCAGGCCTCCACCGGCGCCGCGGTGCCGGCCTCGGGGACCGGGTCGTGCTCGGCGACGTGGCGCTGCGCCCACCGGTAGTCGGGCTTGCCGCTGGGCAGGCGGCCGATCTCGTCGACCAGCCACAGCGTGCGCGGCACCTTGTAGCCGGCGATCAGGCCGCGGACGTGGGCGTCCAGCGCCGCCGGGTCGGGAACCGCCCCTGGCCGGGGCGCGATCACCGCGGCGACGCGCTGGCCGAAGCGCTCGTCGGGCACCCCGATCACCAGGGCGTCGAACACGTCCGGGTGCGACTTCAGCGCGCCCTCCACCTCCTCGGGGAAGACCTTCTCCCCGCCGGTGTTGATCGAGGTGTTGGCCCGGCCGAGCAGGGTGACCGTGCCGTCGTCCTCGACGCGGGCGAAGTCGCCCGGGACGACGTAGCGCTTGCCGTCGACCTCGACGAACAGCGCCGCGGTCTTCTCCGGGTCCTTGTAGTAGCCGATCGGGACCGGACCGGTGCGACCGATCTTGCCGATCACCCCGGAGCCGGGCGCGACGGGCCGGCCGTCCTCGTCGATGACGATGACGTCCGGACCGATCGTGATCCGCGGCCCACCGGTGTAGGCGCCGTCCTTGGTGATCATCTGGATGCCGTTGAAGCCGCCCTCCGACGAGCCGACCGCGTCGGTCAGCACGGCGTTGGGGAAGGCGTCGAGGAACTGGCGCTGCACCGACGGCGAGAACAGCGCGGCCTGGCTGGAGATCGAGAACAGCGACGAGCCGTCGTAGTCGCCCTCGTGGTAGGCCTCGATCAGCGGGCGGCCCATCGCGTCGCCGACCAGGGTCAGCATGTTGACCTTGTGCTGGTCGACGGCCCGCCACACCGCGTGCGGGTCGAACCGAGGCATCTGCACGTAGGTGGCGCAGGTGAACAGCGCCTGCAGCGCCGCCCACTGGGCCGCGCCGTGGATCAGCGGCGCCAGGCTCATCCGGACCAGGGCGGAGTCCTTGCCGGTGCGCGACTGCACCCACTCGTCGGCCAGCGGCTCACCGGTGAAGAAGTCGATGCCGCCGCCGAGCGCGCACCAGACGTCGTGGTGGCGGTACATCACGCCCTTGGGGTGCCCGGTGGTGCCGCCGGTGTAGAGGATGTAGATGTCGTCGCCGCTGCGCTCGTCGAAGTCGCGCTCGGGGCGGGAGCCGTCCAGCGCCTGCTCGTAGTCGACGCCGTGTCCCTCGGGGACCTCGGGGCCCTCGCCGTCGTCGAGCACGATCACGTGGCGCAGCTTCGGCACCCGCGGCAGCACGGCGCGCACCCGGTCGGTGAAGGCTCGGTCGTGCACCAGCGCGACAAGATCGGCATTGTCGTACAGGTAGTGCAACTCGTTCTCGACCCAGCGGTAGTTGATGTTCACCGGGACGCTGCGCAGTTTGTACGCCGCGACGATCGTTTCCAGGGCCTCGACGGAGTTGCGGCACTGGAAGCCCACGTGCGCCCCCGGCCCCACCCCCTGTTCGGCCAGGTGATGGGCCAGTCGATTGGCCCGCTGCTCCAGCTCGGCGTAGGTGACGCGCCGGTCGCCGCAGATGATCGCGACCCGTTCCGGCACCAGGTCCACAGCATGCTCAACGAGATCCGCGATGTTGGCCGCCATCCGGACAAACTAGAACCTGTTATCGTTCGCGACAATCCGCCACTTGGTCCTGGAGGTAATGGGTGAGCTCAGTTTCCGCCGTCCCCGCCGCCCAACCGCACTGCCTGGTCGAGCGGCACGGCGCGGTCCTGGTCGTCACGATGAACCGGCCGCAGGCCCGCAACGCGCTCTCTGCCGAGATGATGGCGATCATGAAAGAGGCCTGGGACGAGGTGGACCGCGACCCGGGCGTCCGGGCCTGCGTGCTCACCGGCGCGGGCGGGGCGTTCTGCGCCGGCGCGGACCTCAAGGCGATGACCGCGAGCCACCCGGGCGACTCGTTCACCGACGGCGGCGCCGGCCTGCGGGTGATCGAACCGCTGCTCAAGGGCAGGCGGCTGACCAAGCCGCTGATCGCCGCCGTCGAGGGTCCCGCGGTGGCCGGGGGCACCGAGATCCTGCAGGCGACCGACATCCGGGTGGCCGGGCGCAGCGCCCGCTTCGGCGTCTCCGAGGCCCGCTGGGGGCTGTTCCCGCTGGGCGGCTCGGCGGTGCGGCTGCCCCGCCAGATCCCCTACACCGTGGCCGCCGACCTGCTGCTCACCGGGCGCCACATCACCGCGGCCGAGGCGCTGGAGTTCGGCCTGATCGGGCACGTCGTCCCGGACGGGGAGGCGCTGGCCAAGGCCATGGAGCTGGCCGGGTTGGTCGCGGCCAACGGTCCGGTCGCCGTGCGGGCGATCCTGCGCACGATCCGGGAGACCGAGGGCATGGCCGAGCAGGACGCGTTCGCCGTCGAGGCCGGCATCGGCACGGCGGTGTTCCGCAGCGCGGACGCGAAGGAGGGGCCGCGGGCGTTCGCCGAGAAGCGCCGCCCGCGGTTCGAGGACCGCTGACCGAGGCGTTCACAGCCCGCGCACCACCGTGGTAGAACGTGTTCTACCTACGAGCGGTGGGGGACCCGTGGCCGACGCCGAAGAGGCTGTGCTGAGCGGAAGGGCCTGGTCGGAGTTCTGCCAGGCGCTGGAACGGGCCGGGCGGGCGGTGCTGCGCGACAGCGCCCCGGCCACCGCGCTCGACCGGGCGGAGGGCTACCGCTACCTCACCCGGCTGCTGCGCGAGATGCTCTACTCCACGGTCGACAACGCCGACCCCGACCGGCCGCGCTTCCACCAGCTCGACCTGGTCAAGATCGGCGCGGACAACCCCGACAACGTCTACCTCTCGGCCCCGGTCCGCGGCGACCGCAGCTACCGGATCACCGGCCGGCGCGGCAGCATCGCCTACTTCTCCATCGGCTCCAAGGCCAACCGGTACGCCAAGGACGGCACCATGGCCTCCACCGGCGAGCTCACCGACGCCGAGCTGGTGGTCGAGCCCGACGGCCGCATCGAGATCATCGCCAGCGCCACCCGGCAGGGCCACAACTGGCTGCCGCTCGCGCCGGACTCCACCGGGCTCGTGGTGCGCCAGTCCTACCTCGACCGCGCCACCGAGGAACCGGGCAGCTGGCGGATCGAGCGGCTCGACCCGCCGGGCCCGCCCCCGCCGCTCGACCCCGCCACCCTGGTCACGGCCCTGCAGCGGGCCGCGCTCGGGGTGCACGGCACCGCCGAGACGTTCGCCGGGTGGACCGAGCTGTTCATGACCAGGCCCAACGAGCTGCCCGACTTCGGCCAGGCCATGTTCCAGCGCGCCGGCGGCGACCCGGAGATCTTCTACCTGCACGGCTACTGGACCCTGCGCCCCGGCGAGGCCTGGGTGATCGAGACCGCGGTGCCCGACTGCCCGTACTGGAACTTCCAGCTCGACAACTGGTGGATGGAGTCGCTCGACCACGAACGCCGCATCACCGTCAACAAGCACACGGCGACGCTGGACGAGGACGGCGGGCTCACTATCGTCGTCGCCGACACCGATCCCGGGCACGGCAACTGGATCGACACCGCCGGGCACACCAGCGGCACCGCGCTGCTGCGCTGGCTCGGCGCCACCGAGCACCCCCTCCCCCGCTGCCGGGTGGTGCCGCTGTCCGAGCTGGGCGCGCTTGAGTGGGTCCGATGAGCAGCGGCGAGCTGCGCGTCGTCGACCTGCTCGACGCGGCCAGCGCCAAGACCGGCCTCGCCGAGTTCGGCGACCGCTGGTTCGTCGAGCCGCTCTCCGTGCTGGTGGCCAGCCTGAACGACGAGGCCCGGCTGTCGCCGCTGGGCCTCGACCTGACCCGCCGCCGGCTCATCGCGCTGCTGGCCGACCGGCTGCGGCTGCGGGAGTTCCAGCGCCGCCACCCCGAGGTGCTCGACGAGCCGGTCCGCGTCGCCGCCGCGATCTGCGGGCTGCCCCGCACCGGGTCGACCCTGGTGCACCGGCTGCTGGCCGCCTCGCCCCGGCTCACCGCGACGCTGTCGTGGGAGACGTCGTTCCCGCTGCCCTTCCCCGACGAGCCGGCCGGGGCGCCGCTGCGCAAGCGCCGCGCGCAGGAGCAGATGGAGGCGTTCCTGGCGCTGTCGCCCGACTTCGCCGCCATCCACACCGTCATCTGGGACGGGCCGGAGGAGGACGTGATCCTGCTCGACCGCTCGTTCACCACGATGAGCTTCGACTCGTTCTACTGGGCGCCCACCTACGGCGTCTGGCTGCGTTCGTTCGACCAGGCCCCGGCCTACCGGGAGCTGCGCGAGTGGCTGCAGGTCCTGCAGTGGCAGGACCCCGGTCGGGCCGGCGCGCGGTGGGTGCTCAAGTCGCCCCACCACCTCACCGCGGTCGACACCGTGCTGGACGCGTTCCCCGGCGCGCGGATCGTGATGACCCACCGCTCCCCGGTCGACGCCGTGCCCTCCTACGCCTCGATGGTGACCACGATGAGCCGGCAGTACAGCGACGACGTCGACCCCGTCGCGGCCGGTCGGTACTGGTCGCGGCGATTCGCGGAGTCGTTGCGCGGCTTCGACGCCGTGCGCGCGGCTCGCCCGGACCGCGTCGTCGACGTCGGCTACCGGGCCCTGCTGGACGACCCCCTCGGCCAGGCCCGCCGGGTGCTCGACGAGCTCGGCACCCCGGCCGACGCGGCCGACGACGCGGCGTTCACCGCCTACCTGGAGCAGAACCGCCGGGAGCGCCGCGGCGGTGGCCACCGCTACACCGCCGCCGACTTCGGCCTGTCCACCGACCAGCTCGAACGCGACTTCTCCTTCTACGCGGAGGCCCGCCCGTGATCCTGTCCGACGAGGTCGTGGTGATCACCGGGGTGGGCCCCGGGCTCGGCGCCAAGCTGGCCGCGCGCGCCGCCGCCGAGGGCGCGAAGGTGGTGATGGCGGCCCGCTCCACCGACGTGATGGACCGCGTCGGGAAGGAGGTGGCCGAGGCGGGTGGCCACGCCGTCGGGGTGGCCTGCGACGTGCGCCGCCCGGAAGACGTGCAGCGGGTCGTCGCCACCGCGGTCGAGCGCTTCGGCACCGTCACCGGCCTGGTCAACTCCGCCTTCGGCCACCCCGGCTTCGCCGACCTGGTCGACACCCCGGAGAAGGCCGTCCGGCGCTCGATGGACATCATCGTGCACGGCGCGCTGGCGATGACCCGCGCCGTCGTGCCGCACATGAAGGCCGCCGGCCGCGGCTCGATCGTCAACATCGGCACGATGGCCACCCGCAGGCCCGCCCGCGGCGAAGCCGGCTACGCGCTGACCAAGGCCGCGATGTCCTGCGCGTCGAAGTACCTGGCCGTGGAGCTGGGCGGGCACGGGATCCGGGTCAACGAGGCCACCCCCGGCTGGATGGACGGCCCCGGCGTGCGGCTCTACCTGTCGATGACCGCCGCGCAGCGCGGGATCACCGAGCAGCAGGTCTACGACGAGATCGCCGCCGACCTGGCGCTGGGCCGGATCCCCACCGACGAGGCCTGCACCGGCCCCATCCTGTTCCTGCTCTCCCGCTACGCCAGCGAGGTCACCGGCGCGGTCCTCGACGTGAACGGAGGGGGGTACATGCCGCTGTGAGTGAGCTCGCGAACGAACCATCCGACGCCGTGAGTGAGCTCGCGAACGAACCCTCCGACGCCGTGAGTGAGCTGGTCGTGGAGTCGGTGACGGTGGAGATCGACGCGCCGGCCGGGTTCGTGTGGGCGGTGCTGGTCGACTACGAGCGCTACCCCGAGTGGAACCCCTACACCGTCGCGGCCCGTACGACGCTGGCCATCGGTTCGCCGATCGAGTTGGACGTGCCGAACCCCGACGGCTCCCCCGGCACGTTCGTCAACCGGGAGTACATCCGGGTGGTCGAGCCACCCTCCGACGTGCGGCCGGGCCACCTCCGCTACGACACGGGCGAGGAGATCCCCGGCATCCACGGCGTCCGCGACCAGCACATCGAGCCGCTGGGCCCGGACCGGTGCGCGTACCGCACCACCGACACGTTCTCCGGGAAGTACGCCGGGTCGCTGTTCGCCTCGCACGGCCGGTGGGTGAAGCAGGGCTTCGACGCGGTGGCGCACGCCCTCAAGGCCCGCGCCGAGTCCCTCCGCCCCACCCCCTGACCGTCGAACGACGTTCTCGACGGATGGGGTGCAGAGCGGATGCGGCACCATGGGGAGATGCGCAACCCGCTCCGTCGCCGGACGGCTACCGCCGAACCCCGCCCGCCCGAGCCCGCCGACGCCGCCGCGGCCGAGGAGTTGGCGCAGGCCCGCGCCGACGCGGACGGGCTGCGCTGGGACGGGTTCAGCGCCCGCCGGCGCGTCGCGGCGACCCGGGAGGCGTGGCGCTGGATGCTCGCCGCCCGCACGGCCGGCTTCCGGCTCGACCCGCCGCCCCCGCCCACCCCGGCGGGCTACCTCGCCCTCCCGGTCGACATCGCCACGGCCGAGACGGTCGACCCGGGCCTGCTGGTCACCTGCGGGCAGTGCGGGTGCGTGATCAACCGGCTGGAGCGGCGGGCGCACGGCCGGTTCCACGCCCTGCTCGCCGGGCACGAGCAGCTGGTCGCCCCGTCGGCCTGAGCGCGGGAGTCCCCGGCCCCTCCACCACCGGCAGGCGCTCTGCTGAGTTCGAGCGGCGCCGTCGTCGGGCCCCGAAGGTTGGTCATACCGACCGGCCGAGCGCGCCGTCGAAGGAGTAGCGCCGCAGCTCCCGCGCTCTGGTCCCCAGCTCGGGCACGGGCGTCGAGGACTCGGCGCTCGGGCGGCCCTCGTCGTCGACGCAGATCGCCCGCAGAGCCACCCGGAGGCGGGCGCGGTCGGATCCGGCCGGATCGACGCGCGACTGCTGCGCGTCGAGCGCGTCGAGCGCGGCGGCCAGGTTCGCCTCGCCGGTGAGCACCAGTTCCTCGACGAGGGATGCCGCCGCTCGCGGGAAGCCGATCTGGGCGGCCAGCACGACCAACAACGTCCGGAACTCCGCCTGCGCCACGAATGCCTCGACCTCGTCGTCGGCCAGGCCGGCGCGGATGAGGCGGTAGAGGTTCACCAGCCGCTTCGCCGCCCGCGGCGTGCCGATCAGCGGGGCCGTCCGCCGCAGCGCCGCGACCTCCTCCGCGGTGATCTGCAGTTGCGGCGGGTTGGGCGAGACCAATGCGACCTCGTCCAGAGCCTGCGCTTCGCCTTCCGACCCCGAGCCTCGACCGGCATCCGGGCCGGGGAGGGTACTGGTCGAGGAGTCGACCGGCACCGCCGGACCAGCCGGGTCATCCTCGGATCGGGAGGGCGGCGGGCCGGGGGCGACGAGGTCATCGGTGACAGGTGGTGGCACCGGGACGTCGGCGGAACCAGGCGCCGGTTCGGTGTGTCCGGTCAGGGAGCTGATCAGGCGACCGAACGCCTCGCGTTGCATCGGCCGCAGGGAGAAGGGGATCTGGAAGATCTTCTCCAGGTAGTCGTGCGGGGTCGTCCCGGTCAGCGGGTCGCTCCCGCCGTCGGAGACCGACAGAACCCGGCGGTAGTGGCGCTCCAGGGAGCCGAGCAACCACCGGGGATCGACCCCGACGACCACGACGAACAGTGGGAAAGCGAGCAGCAGGTGCACGGCCTGCAGCACCTCCACGACCCGTGCCGGCGCGCAGCGGTCCAGGTCGTCGATGTAGAGGATGATCCGTCGGTCGGGGGCGTCGCGCCGCTGCTTCTCCACCAACGCCTCCAGGTCGCCCCGCAGGACCGAGATGACACCGAAGTGCCGTGTGTAGTCGGCGCTCAGCGCACGCGCCTGGACGAACTCGCGCATGCCCGACAGCCGGTCGAGTGCCTCCAGCTCGGCGCGCAGGGCGCGGACCTCGTCGTCTCGCGCCACGCGCTGCACCGTGAGGTCCTCCGGCTCCAACCCGGACTCGGCGGCGATGCGGTTGAGCTGCTCCAGTCCCTCGGTGATCCGGTGCAGCCAGGTGGCCCCGGTCGCGAGCACCGTCGCGGCGGCCGGCACCCAGGCCACCAGTACCCCGGCCGGTAGGACGCCGGAGATCATCAGCGCACCGAGCACGACCAACGCGAGCAGGAGCACACCGAGGCCGGCACCCCACCAGCGCCGACCCCGCGAGCGCCCCCTCGCGGTGAGCAGAACGCGCACCGCCGCCACCAGGCCCGCCGACCTGCCCACCTCGTGCAGCAGCCGGAGCATGTCGGCCCGCGCGCCGCTGACCCCCATGCGCTCGGCGACCGCGTCGACCCGCCGATCGCCCAGCACCCTGGTGATCTTGCGGTCGACCGTCTCCATCTCTCGCTCGCGCTGCTCGAGCTCTCGCACGACGTCGGCGCGAGGGCGGGCGCTGTCGTCGTCCGGATCGATCTGGGCGATGGCCCCGAAGAGGTGGACGGCAAGCGTGGCCCACAGGTCGTCGGCGTCCATGTAGTGCCAGGCGTTGAACGTGACCTGCACGATCTCGGTGCAGTAGGCGGTCTCCCCACCGTTCTCCTTCGCGTGAGACGCCGCGAGCCGGATCTCGTCGATGCGGCGGCGCATCAGCGCCATGAAATAGCTCTTGCCACTCCCCCAGCGCCCGAACAGCCCCACCGAGATCGGTGGGGGCGCGTCCTTGGCCGCCAGGACGTCGCACAGCGTCACGACGTCGTCGACGACGTTCAACTCGTCGCCCAGTACGGTGCGATCGTCGACCAGGTCTACGCGGTGCCCCGCCACCGCTCGACCGGAAGGCCCGGCGGTGGCCACCACCGCGGCGCGTCTCCTACCAGGCTCGTCGGCGAAGTGCGCCCGCCATCTCGTGGCGACGTCCGGCTCTGCATCGGTCCCGATCTGCCGCAGGAACGCCTGCTGCAGGGTCCGGACGTCCTCCGCACGGGTCCGCGCTCCGCGGGGGCCGGAGCGCTGCTCGAACCCGGCGGCGATGAGGTGCCGGAGGTGGACGCTCTCGCCCGGCTCCACCCGGTCCCGCACGTGGCGCGCCTGCACCAGCAACGGGTGGCTCGACAGGTCCGCAATGCGCTCGACCGGGATCGGGTCGACCTCCCCGGTCACACCGAACGCCCTTCGCACGGCGGCGATGTCGACCCGGGACACGCGTTCGCCCTGCAGCCGCAGGACCACGCGGGTGAGCACCGGGGCCAGCGTGAACCGCCCCTCCGCCCGGCAGGCGAGCAGACCGAGCGCCGCCCACAGCGCCCCGTCGGCGTCACCGCCCACGGGAACGTCCGGGTGCACCTGCCGCAGGGCCTCGTAGAGGCCGAGGTGGACCGCGGCAGCGGGGCTGAGCACCTCGTGTTGCGCCGACGCCGTCGACCCGGCGACCGACCGCGACAGTCGGGCGAGAAGGGCACCGACGTCGATGTACAGCCCGGCGAGTCGCTCGCGCAACGCACCGCCTTCGTCCTGTGCGTCGCGCAGCACCGCGACCGAGATGTCGCGCAGACCCACCCGCTGAGCCGGGGGAAGCGCGGCGAGGTGGGAGTCGAGTGCCCGCGCGAACGAGTGGTTCACCTGGGCGTCGGAGACCTCGCTCGGGTCGGGCGGATCATCGAGCCCGAGCAGGTGGCCGAAGCCGGTCTCGGACGCCCCCGCGTCCGCACAGATCGTCGCGATGCCCGCGTCGAGGTGCATCACGGCCCAGAGGGCGGTGGATCGGGTGACCGAGTCGGCAGCGCTGGCACGACGGGCGGACCGCATGCGCTGGGCTGCCGCCGCGAGAGCGACGAAGTCCTGCATCGCGGGCGCCGGTGAGTGGCCGTACTCCGCGACGAGCCCGAGAACGGTCGCCGCAGGAGCCGTCGACTGTGCTGTCGAGTCCACCGCGCTCACTACTCGCCCCATCCTGTCGCCGCCGCGCCGGCCCGCTCTGACTGGCCGGACTCGTGAAGATGGCAGAAGGGGACGTCGTGATACGCGGTGCGCCGGGTCGGTAGCCGCCGAGCCGGCTAGACGATGCCCGCGGCGCGCAGGGCGTCGATGACGAGGGTGGCGGCCTCATCCGGGTCCGTGGTCGTCGTGTCGATGCGCAGGTCCGGGTCCAGCGGCGGCTCGTAGGGCGAGTCGATGCCGGTGAAGTCGGGCAGCTCGCCGCGGCGCGCCTTCGCGTAGAGGCCCTTGGGGTCGCGCTGCTCGGCCACCGGCAGCGGCGTGTCCACGAAGACCTCGCGGAAGGCCTCCGACCCGACCACGCCGCGGGCCAGTTCGCGCTCGGCGCGGAACGGGGAGATGAACGCGACCAGCACGATCAGCCCGGCCTGCACCATCAGCCCGGCGACCTCGGCGACGCGGCGGATGTTCTCGACGCGGTCGGTGGCGGTGAAGCCCAGGTCGCGGTTGAGGCCGTGGCGGACGTTGTCGCCGTCGAGCAGCATCGTGTGGCGGCCTTCGACGTGCAGCCTGCGCTCGACGACGTTGGCGATCGTCGACTTGCCGGCGCCGGACAGCCCGGTGAACCAGACCACGCAGGGGCGGTGGCCGTTCAGGGCCGAGCGCATCGCCTGGTCGACGTCGAGGGCCTGCCAGCGGACGTTCGTGGGGCGGCGCAGCTCGCCGCGCAGCAGCCCGGCGCCGGCGGTGGCGTTGGTCAGCCGGTCGATCAGCAGGAAGCCGCCGGTGTCGCGGTTGCGGGTGTAGGGGTCGGCGGCCACCGGGGCGGCGAAGCGGACCTCGGCCAGCCCGATCTCGTTGAGCCGCAGCCCGGTCGCCGCGACCCGCTCCCGGGTGGTGACGTCGAGGCGGTGCGCGACGGCGTCGACGGTGAGCCCGAGCGTCCGGGCGCCGATCTTGGCCAGGTACTGGCGGCCGGGGCGCAGGTCCTGCTCGTCCATCCAGATCAGGTCGGCCTCGAACCGGTCGGCCGGGACCGGCGCGTCGTCGACGGCGGCCAGCAGGTCGCCCCGGCCGACGTCCACCGGCTCGGCGAGCACCACCGTGACCGACTGCCCGGCCGTGGCGACGTCCAGCTCGCCGTCGTAGGTGACCAGTCGGGCCACCGTGGCCCGCTTGCCGGCGGGCAGCACGACGACCCGGTCGCCGGGGCGCACGGAGCCGCCCACGACCCGCCCGGAGAACCCGCGGAAGTCCGGGCCCGGCCGGTTCACCCACTGCACGACGACGCGCAGCGGGCCCGCCGCCGCCTGGTCGTCGACCGGGACCGACTCCAGCCAGTCGAGCAGCGTCGGCCCGGCGTACCAGGGGGTGCGCGGGCTCGGGGTGACCACGTTGTCGCCGTCGAGCGCACACACCGGCACGGCGCTCACCTCGGTGATCCCCGCGCCCGCCGCGACCGCGCGGTACTCGGCGGCGATCCGGTCGAAGACGGGCCGGGCGAAGTCGACCAGGTCGAGCTTGTTCACCGCCAGCGCCACCCGCCGGATGCCGAGCAGCCCGACCAGGTGGGTGTGGCGGCGGGTCTGGCGCACGACACCGGCGCGCGCGTCCACCAGCAGCACCGCGGCCTCGGCGGTGGAGGCCCCGGTGACCGTGTTGCGGGTGTACTGCTCGTGGCCCGGCGTGTCGGCGACGACGAACCGGCGCCGGGCGGTGCCGAAGTGCCGGTAGGCCACGTCGATGGTGATGCCCTGCTCGCGCTCTGCGGTGAGCCCGTCGACCAGCAGCGCGAAGTCCAGGTCGCCGCCGCGGGTGCCGACGCGCTTGGAGTCGGCCTCCAGCGCGGCGAGCTGGTCGTCGGGCAGCCGCCCCGACTCGTAGAGCAGCCGCCCGATCAGCGTGCTCTTGCCGTCGTCGACGCTGCCGCAGGTCAGGAAGCGCAGCAGGTCCGGCTCCGTCGGCACCGGGGCCATCAGAAGTAGCCCTCCGCCTTCTTGCGCTCCATCGATCCCGACCGGTCGTGGTCGATGACCCGGCCCGCGCGCTCGGAGCTGGTGGCCGCCGCCATCTCCGCGATGACCTCGGGCAGCGTCGCGGCCGTGCTGCGGACGGCGCCGGTCAGCGGGTAGCAGCCCAGCGTGCGGAAGCGCACCGACTCGACGCGGGGCCGCTCCCCCGGCTCCAGCCGCATGCGGTCGTCGTCGACCACGATCAGCGCGCCGTCGCGGTCCACGACCGGGCGCGGCGCGGCGAAGTAGAGCGGGACCACGGGGATCGACTCGCGCTCGACGTAGCGCCACACGTCCAGCTCGGTCCAGTTGGACAGCGGGAACACCCGGATGCCCTCCCCGGGGCCGATCCGGGTGTTGTAGAGCCGCCACAGCTCCGGGCGCTGGCTGCGCGGGTCCCAGCGGTGCTGCGCGGTCCGGAAGGAGAACACCCGCTCCTTGGCCCGCGAGCGCTCCTCGTCGCGGCGCGCGCCGCCGAACGCCACGTCGAAGCGGTGCTCGTCGAGCGCCTGGCGCAGGCCCTGGGTCTTCCACAGGTCGGTGTGCGCGGCCGAGCCGTGGTCGAACGGGTTGATCCCCAGCGCGACGCACTCGGGGTTGCGGTGCACGACCAGGTCCAGGCCCAGCTCGGCGGCCGTCCGGTCGCGGAAGGCGATCATCTCGCGGAACTTCCACGTGGTGTCCACGTGCAGCAGCGGCATCGGCACCGGCGACGGGTGGAACGCCTTGCGGGCCAGGTGCAGCAGCACCGAGCTGTCCTTGCCGATCGAGTACAGCAGGACGGGGCGTTCGCTCTCGGCCACCCCCTCGCGCAGGATGTCGATGCTCTCGGCCTCGAGCCGGTCCAGGTGCGTGAGGGTGCCGGTCACCGCGGGGATCCGACCCCGTCAGGCCGGCACGTACTGCTCGCGCAGCTTGCGCTTGTAGAGCTTGCCGTTGGGGTCACGGGGCAGCGCGTCGACGTAGTCGATGCTGCGCGGCAGCTTGAACCGGGCCAGCCGGGTGCCGGCGAACTCCAGCAGCTCGGCGGTGAGCGCGTCGCCCGGCTCGGCCCCGTCGGCGGGCTGCACGACGGCCTTGATCTCCTCGCCGCGCTCCGGGTGCGGCACGCCGAACACCGCGACGTCGGCGACCTTCGGGTGCGCGGCCAACTCGCCCTCGATCTCGGCCGGGTACACGTTCACCCCGTTGACGATGATCATGTCGGCCTTGCGGTCGTGCAGGAACAGGTAGCCGTCGGTGTCGAGGTGGCCGACGTCGCCCAGGGTGAACAGGTCGCCCACGCGGGCCGCGCGCGTCTTGGCCTCGTCGCGGTGGTAGGAGAAGGTCGAGGTGCCCATCCGCAGGTAGACCAGGCCGGGCTCGCCGGGCGGCAGCTCCTCGCCCCGCTCGTCGAGCACCTTGACCACCGAGCCGGGCCAGGGCAGCCCGACGGTCCCGGGCTTGCGCAGCCAGTCCTCGGCGGTGGCGGTCGTCCCGCCGCCTTCGGTGGCCGCGTAGTACTCCGTGATCACCGGCCCCCACCAGTCGAGCATGCGCCGCTTGACCTCCTGCGGGCACGGCGCGGCGCCGTGGATCATCGTGCGCAGCGAGGACAGGTCGTAGCGGGTGCGCTCGCGCTCGGGCAGGGCCAGCAGCCGGACGAACTGGGTGGGCACCATGTGGCTGTGGGTCACCCGGTGGCGCTCGACGAGGCGCAGCATCTCGGCCGGGTCCCAGCGGTCCATCAGCACCGCGGTGTGCCCGAGCTGGACGGAGATGGTCACGAAGTTCAGCACCGCGGTGTGGTAGAGCGGCGACCCGCACAGGTGCACGTGCCCGTCGTGCGGGGCCAGCCCGAAGATGCCGAAGAACCACAGCGCGGTGCCGGGGGCGTCGTCGGGGTCGGCGCCGGTGAGCGGGCGGCGCACGCCCTTGGGCCGGCCGGTGGTGCCCGACGTGTAGAGCATCGGCGCCCCGAGGGTGCGGACGTCCGGCCGGCCGGCGGGCTCGGCGGCGCCCAGGTCGGCCAGCGGGCGGAAGCCGGGCACGTCACCCACCGCGAAGCGGCCGGGCTCCGGGAAGCCCGCCTCCTCGGCCGCGGCCACCGCGACGTCGGCGAAGCGCTCGTGCGCGAAATACGCCTTCGCGCCGCTGTCGGCGAGGATGTAGGCGACCTCCGGGCCGACGAGGTGCCAGTTGACCGCCACCGTGTAAAGGCCGGTCTGCTGGGCCGCGAAGTGCAGCGCGACCATCTCGACCCCGTTGGGCAGCATCAGCACCACGGCGTCGCCGGGCCCGAGGCCCATCGCCTGCAACCCCCGGCCGTAGCGGTCGGCCATCGCCGCGAGCTCGCCGTAGGTGACCGACCGCCCGTCGGGGTCGACGACGGCGGTGCGGTCGGGTTCGTCAGCGGCGATGCCCCACAGGCCCAGCGCGGTCACACCGGGAAACTAGAACGTGTTTCACTCGGTGACAAGAGCCCGTCCCGCGCCGAGCGTGCTCGCCAGCAACCGCGCCTGCTCGACGTCCGCGCAGCCGACCAGCAGCATGCCGACGCCGGCCGCCTCCCAGCGCGCCACCTCCTCGCGGACGTGCCCGGCCGGACCGATGATCGCCGTGTCGGCGACGAGCTCGTCGGGAACCGCGGCGGCCGCGTCGTCCCTGCGACCCTCCCGGAACAGCGCGCCGATCTCGGCGACCGCGTCGGCGTAGCCCATGCGGGCGAAGACGTCGGCGTGGAAGTTCATCCCCGGCGCGCCCATGCCGCCCAGGTACAGCGCCATCGTCTGCTTCGTCCGGGCCACGGCCGGCGCGGGGTCGTCGGTGATCACCACCTGGCACGACGCCGCGACGGTGAACTCCTCGCGGGTGCGACGGGCTCCCGGGCGGGCGAAGCCCTCGGCGAGCCACTCCTCGTAGGTCGCGGCCAGCCGCGGTGACCAGTAGATCGCCAGCCAGCCGTCGGCGATCTCGGCCGCCAGCGCGACGTTGCGCGGGCCCTCCGCACCGAGCCAGATCGGCAGATCGGCGCGCAGTGGGTGGGTGATGGGGCGCAGCGACCTGCCCAGCCCGACGGCCCCCGGCCCGGTGTAGGGCAGCGGGTGGTGCGGACCGTCGTTGCGCACCGGTGCCTCCCGGGCCAGCACCTGGCGCACGATCGAGACGTACTCGCGGGTGCGCGCCAGCGGCTTGCCGAACGGGGCGCCGTACCAGCCCTCGACGACCTGCGGCCCGGACACGCCCAGCCCCAGCACGGCCCGGCCGCCGCTGAGGTGGTCGAGCGTGAGCGCGTGCATCGCGCACGCCGTGGGGGTGCGCGCGGACAGCTGAACCACCGACGTGCCCAGCAGCACGCGCTCGGTGCGCGCGCCCCACCAGGCCAGCGGCGTGAACGCGTCCGAGCCCCAGGACTCGGCGGTGAACACGGCGTCGAAGCCGGCCCGCTCGGCCTCCACCACGAGCTCAGCGGCCCCCGCGGGCGGACGCGCTCCCCAGTACCCCAGCTGCAGCCCCAGTCGCATGCCGACCATCCTGCCAGTCCGGTCGAGAACCTGTTCTATTCGATCCCAGCGGTCCGCGGCAGCGTTGCTGGCGGTGGTTGCCGAGCCGATCGAGAACCTGTTCTACTTGCTCGGTGGCCACCCCGCTCGCTCCGGACACCCCGCTCTCCGCGCCGCTGGACGTCGGCTTCGACTACACGCGATCGCTCGGTCCGGTGCTCGGCCGCTTCATGACCGCGCTGCGCGAGCGGCGGATCGAGGGCGTCCGCGGCTCGGACGGCCGGGTGCACGTACCACCGGTGGAGTTCGACCCGGTGACCTCCGAGGCGCTGTCCGAGCCGGTCGGGGTGGCCGACGAGGGCACCGTCGTGTCCTGGTCGTGGATGCCCGACCCGATCGCCGGCCAGCCGCTGCAGCACCCGTTCGGCTGGGCGCTGGTGCGCCTGGACGGCGCCGACACGGCGCTGCTGCACGCCGTCGACGCCGGCTCACCCGACCGGATGCGCACCGGGATGCGCGTGCGGGCGCGCTGGGTCGACGAGCCGGTCGGCTCGATCCGCGACATCGCCTGCTTCGAGCCCGCCGGACCCGGCGCCGAGCCGCGCGGACCCGCCGCGCCGCCCCCCGCCGGCACCGAGCCGGTGACGATGCTGACCACCCCGGTGCACCTGGCCTACCGCCACTCGGCCTCGGTGCAGGAGAGCCGCTACCTGCGCGCGCTGGCCGAGGGCCGGTTCATCGGCCAGCGCTGCCCGGCCTGCGGCAAGGTCTACGTGCCGCCGCGCGGCGCCTGCCCGGCCGACGGGGTGCCCACCGAGGAGGAGGTGGAACTGCCCGACCGCGGCATCGTCACCACCTTCTGCATCGTCAACGTGCCCTTCCTGGGGCAACGGATCACACCCCCCTACGTCGCGGCGTACGTGCTGCTCGACGGGGCCGACATCGCGTTCCTGCACCTGGTGCTGGGCTGCGCTGCCGATGAGGTGCGGATGGGGATGCGGGTCGAGGCGGCGTGGAAGCCGCGCGAGCGGTGGACCACCTCGTTGGAGAACGTCGACCACTTCCGGCCCACCGGCGAACCCGACGCCCCCTTCGAGTCCTACCGGGAGCACCTGTAGTGAGCGAGCTTGCGGGCGAACCATTCAACACAGCACCGACCGAGCGAAGCGAGGGAGAGTGAATCGCACCGACATCGCGGTCGTGGGGTTCGCGCAGGCGCCCCAGGTGGCCGAGACGACGGGCACCACCAACGGCGTGGAGATGCTCGTCCCGATCATCACCGAGGTGCTGGAGACCACCGGACTGCCGCGGCGCGAGGTCGGCTTCTGGTGCTCGGGCTCCTCGGACTACCTGGCCGGGCGCGCGTTCTCGTTCGTCTCCGCGGTCGACGCGATCGGCGCCGTGCCGCCGATCGTCGAGTCGCACGTCGAGGCCGACGCCGCCTGGGCGTTCTACGAGGCCTGGGTCAAGATCCGCACCGGGCAGGCGCGCACGGCCGCGGTGTACGGGTTCGGCAAGTCCTCGGCCGGCGACCTGCGCCGGGTATTGGCGCTTCAGCTCGACCCCTACACGGTCGCGCCGCTGTGGCCCGACGCGGTCAGCGTCGCGGCGCTGCAGGCCAGGGCCGGGCTGGACGCCGGGCTGTGGAGCGAGAAGGACATGGCCGAGGTGGCCGCGCGCAGCCGCGCCGATGCGATCGCCAACCCCTACGCCCAGCTCGGCGACCAGGTCGACGCGGCCACCCTGCTCGACCAGCCCTACGTGGCCGAGCCGCTGCGCGCCCACGACTGCCCCCCGGTCACCGACGGCGCCGCCGTGGTGGTGCTGGCGGCCGCCAGCGCGGCAGAGGACCTGTGCGAGCACCCGGCCTGGATCACCGGGCTGGAGCACCGCATCGACTCCCCCGTGCTCGGGGCGCGCGAGCTGCACCGCAGCCCGTCGACCGCGGCCGCCGCGGCCGCCGCCTGCGGCGATATCGGAACCGACGGCGTGCAGGTCGCCGAGCTGCACGCCCCGTTCAGCTCCCAGGAGCTGCTGCTGCGCCGCGAGGTCGGGCTGCCCGACTCCGCGCGCGTGAACCCGTCGGGCGGGCCGCTGTGCGGCAACCCGATGTTCGCCGCCGGGCTGACCCGCATCGGCGAAGCGGCGTCGCGGGTGATGGACGGCAGCGCCGACCGGGTGCTGGCGCACGCCACCAACGGTCCGGCGCTGCAGCAGAACCTGGTGTGCGTGATGGAAGGACGCGACTGATGGCCGGGGCAGGGACGTCCGGGGCTGGGCAGCTCGCGGCGGTGCTGGGCACCGGGCAGACCCACCACGTCAGCCGGCGCACCGACGTGTCGATGGCCGGGCTGTGCCGGGAGGCGATCGACCGCGCGCTGGCCGACGCCGGCGTCGGCATGGCCGACATCGACGCCGTCGTGCTCGGCAAGGCGCCGGACCTGTTCGAGGGCGTGATGATGCCCGAGCTCATGCTGGCCGACGCCATCGGCGCCACCGGCAAGCCGCTGCTGCGGGTGCACACGGCGGGCTCGGTCGGCGGCTCGACCGGTGTCGTCGCGGCGAGCCTGGTGCAGGCGGGCGTGCACCGGCGGGTGCTGGCGGTGGCGTTCGAGAAGCAGTCCGAGTCCAACGCGATGTGGGCGCTGTCGATCGTGCCGCCGTTCTCGATGCCGGTCGGGGCGGGCGCGGGCGGCTACTTCGCCCCGCACGTGCGCTCCTACATCCGACGTTCTGGCGCGCCCGAGCACATCGGCGCCATGGTCGCGGTGAAGGACCGGCGCAACGGCGCCCGCAACCCCTACGCCCACCTGCACCAGCCCGACATCACCGTGGAGTCGGTGCGGGCCTCGGCCGTGCTGTGGGACCCCATCCGCTACGACGAGACCTGCCCCTCCTCCGACGGCGCCTGCGCGGTGGTGATCGGCGACGAGGCGGCCGGCGACGCGGCGCAGCGCCCGGCCTGGATCCACGCGACCGCCATGCGCACCGAGCCGACCACGTTCGCCGGGCGCGACCAGGTCAACCCGGCGGCCGGGCGGGCGGCGGCCGCCGCGCTGTGGGCGCAGGCCGGCATCACCGACCCGCTCGCCGAGATCGACGTCGCCGAGATCTACGTGCCGTTCTCCTGGTTCGAGCCGATGTGGCTGGAGAACCTCGGGTTCGCCGCGGAGGGCGAGGGGTGGCGCCTGGTCGAGGCCGGGGAGACGGCCATCGGCGGGCGGCTGCCGGTGAACCCGTCGGGCGGGGTGCTCTCGTCCAACCCGATCGGCGCGTCCGGCCTGCTGCGGTTCGCCGAGTCGGCCATGCAGGTGATGGGCCGGGCAGGCGACCACCAGGTCGAGGGCGCGCGCACCGCGCTCGGGCACGCCTACGGCGGCGGCTCGCAGTTCTACTCCATGTGGGTCGTGGGCGCGGACAAGCCATGAAGTTCAGCCTGACCATCGCCCTCTGCCCGCTCGACGAGCTGCTGGAGCTGGCCCGCACGGCCGAGGAGTGCGGCTTCGCCTCGATCGCGCTGCCCGACTCGGTCTTCTTCGCCGGGAAGGTGTCGGCCGGCTACCCCTACACGCCCGACGGCGGCCGGTTCTGGGACGCGGACACGCCGTGGATCGACCCTTTCGTCGCCGCCGCCGCGATGGGCGCGGTCACCAGCCGCATCCGCTTCTACACCGCGGTGCTCAAGCTGGGCTCCCGCTACCCGGTGCCGCTGGCCCGCCAGGTGGCCTCGGTCGCGACGATCACCGGCAACCGGTTCGGGTTCGGGGTGGGCCTGGGCTGGGCGCCGGAGGAGTTCGAGTGGTGCGGCGTGCCTTACGCCCACCGCGGACGTCGCGCCGACGAGGCCATCGAGGTGATCCGGCTGATCCTGGGCGGGGGCATGGTCGCCCACCACGGCGAGTTCTTCGACTTCGACGAGCTGCAGGTGAGCCCGGCCCCGACCGCGCGCGTGCCGATCTACGTCGGCGGCCACACCGCCCCCGGCCTGCGCCGCGCCGCCCGCCACGACGGCTGGAGCTCGGCGATGATCACGTTCGACGACCTGCGGGCCACGGTCGAGCGGCTGCACGCGCTGCGGGCCGAGGCCGGCCGCGCCGCCGAGCCGTTCGAGGTCCAGGCCGTGTGCATCGACCGCTTCGGCCTCGACGGCTACCGCCAGCAGGCCGACATCGGCGTCACCGACGCGATCGTCATGCCGTGGGCCCTGGACGGCACCGGCTTCCACGCCCCCCTCGCCGCCAAGCGCGACAGCATCCGGCGCTTCGCCGACGAGGTCATCACCCGCCTCTGACCGTCCAGTGCCGTCGAGAACGACGTTGTCGTGAATTGGACCGGTCCACATTCACGACAAGTTCGTTCTCGACGGAAAGGGGCGGGGCGGGGGCGGTCAGGTGTCGTGCAGGACGACGCCGCGGATGTTGCGGCCCTCGTGCATGTCCTGGTAGCCCTGGTTGACCTCGTCGAGCCGGTAGGTGTTCGTGATCAGCTCGTCGAGCTTGAGGCGGCCGGCCCGGTACAGCTCGGCGAGGCGGGTGATCTCGTGCGGCGGGGTGCCCATCCCGAAGATCACGCCCTGGATCCGCTTCTGCATCATCGACAGCAGCCAGAAGTTGATCGGCGCGCCCTCGTCGGCGATGTTGCCGATGCCGGTGACGACCACCGTGCCCATCTTCCCGATCGCGTTCACGGCCTGGGCGACGTGCTCGCCGGTGGTGACGCCGACCGTGACGATCGCCGAGTGCGCACCCTGGCCACCGGTGACCGAGCGGGCGAACTCGGCGGCCTCGTCGATGCCGGCGAAGGCGTGGGTGGCGCCCATCTCCTGGGCCTTCTCGCGCTTGAACGCCACCGGGTCGGCCGCGATGACGTGCGCGGCGCCGCGCGCGGCCGCGCCCTGCACGGCGTTGATCCCGACGCCGCCGGTGCCCATCACGATGACGGTGTCGCCCGCCTTCACCCCGGCGGCGTACTCGGCCGAGCCCCAGCCGGTGGGCACCCCGCAGCTGAGCAGGGCGGCCACCCGGAACGGGATGTCCTCAGCGATCTTGGTGAGCGAGTACTCGGGCACGACGGCGTGCTCGGCGAACGTGCCGACCATCGTCATCTGCCCGACGTCGGCGCCGTCGCGGTGGGCCCGGTAGGTGCCGTCGGGCATGCTGCCGGCCAGCGCGAACATCCCCAGGTCGCAGAGGTTGCCGCCGCCGGAGACGCACGCCGGGCAGCGCCCGCAGGTGGGCACGAACTGGGCGACGACGTGGTCGCCGACGGCCAGCGACCGCACCCCGGGCCCGACCGCCTCCACCACCCCGGCGCCCTCGTGCCCGCCGATCAGCGGGAGCTTGCCGATCGGCATGTCGCCGGTGGCGGCATGGTCGTCGGAGTGGCAGAGCCCGGCCGCGACGAACCGGACGAGCACCTCGTGCTCGCGCGGCTCGTCCAGCTCGACCTCGATCACCTGCCACTTGCCGGGCTGCTCCAGCAACGCTGCTGCGCGGGTCCTCATCGGTGATCAGACTCCTGGGACGTAGCGGACCGGGAACTTCTTGATGCCGTTGAGCCAGCCCGAGCGCAGCCGGACCGGCTCGCCCGCGCGGGCGATGTCGGGCATGTGGTCGGCGATGGCGTTGAAGATCAGGCCGATCTCCAGGCGGGCGAGGTTGGCCCCGATGCAGTAGTGCGCCCCGCGCCCGCCGAAGCCCAGGTGGGGGTTCGGGCTGCGGGTGATGTCGAAGCGCTGCGGGTCGGTGAACACCTCTTCGTCGAAGTTGGCCGAGCTGTAGAACAGCCCGACCCGCTCGCCCTTGCGGATGCGCTGCCCGCCCAGCTCGGTGTCGGCCATCGCGGTGCGCTGGAACACCACAACCGGGGTCGAGTAGCGCACGATCTCGTCGGCCGCGGTCTCCGGGCGCTGCGCCTTGAACAGCTCCCACTGCTCGGGGTTGTCCAGGAACGCCAGCATGCCGTGGGTGATGGCGTTGCGGGTGGTCTCGTTGCCGGCCACGGCCAGCAGCAGGACGAAGAAGCCGAACTCGTCGGACGACAGTGCGGAGCCGCCCACGTCGGCCTGCACGAGCTTGGTCACGATGTCGTCCATCGGGCAGCCCTTGCGCTGCTCGGCCATGCCCATGGCGTAGCCGAGCAGCTCGGCCGCCGCGAGCTGCGGGTCGTCGGTGCTCTCCGGGTCGTCGCCGGAGATCATCTGGTTGGACCAGGCGAAGATCTTGCGCCGGTCGTGCTGGGGGATGCCGAGCAGCTCGGCGATGGCCTGCAGGGGCAGCTCGCTGGCCACGTCGTAGACGAAGTCGCCGGTGCCCTCGGCGATGGCGGCGGCGACGATGCGCTCGGCCCGCTCGGCGAGCGCATCGCGCAGCCCGTTGATCGCGCGCGGGGTGAACCCGCGGGAGATGATGCCGCGCAGCGCGGTGTGCTGGGGCGGGTCGATGTTGAGCAGGATCAGCCGCTGGGTGTCGAGGTGGTCCTCGCCGGACCCCTCCCCCACCCGGATCAGCGCGCACTTCTCGTAGCTGGAGAACAGCTGGCTGTCCAGCGAGACGGCCCGGACGTCGGCGTGCCGGGTGACCGCCCAGAAGCCGTCGTCGTCGAAGCCCGCGGTGCCGCGGGGCTGCCTGTTCCACCAGACCGGCGCCGTGCGGCGCAGCTCGGCCAGCTCCGCGAGCGGGACGCCGCGGGTGTAGAGGTCCGGGTCGGTGAGGTCGAACCCGTCCGGGATGCGGGTAGCGGTCACTGGCACCTCCGAATGGAACGTGTTCTAGCCGAGTCAAGCACGGCGCGCGACCCAGCGGAACCGCCGGGGACGAGGGGCCGCTTGTCCCGGTAGAGAACGTGTTCTAGTTTGGGTCGCATGGGCGAACCGGTGATTGTCAGCGCCGTCCGCACCCCGATCGGGCGCCGCCGCGGCGCGCTGTCGGGGCTGCACGCCGCGCAGATCCTCGGCGCGGCGCTGAGCGGGCTGCTGTCCCGGGCCGACCTCGACCCGGCGCTCGTCGAGCAGGTGATCGGCGGGTGCGTCACGCAGGCCGGCGAGCAGTCCAGCAACGTCACCCGCACCGCCTGGCTGCACGCCGGGCTGCCCGAGGCCACCGGTGCCACCACCATCGACGCGCAGTGCGGCTCCGCCCAGCAGGCCGGCCACCTGGTTGCCGGGCTGATCAGCGCGGGCGCGATCGACGTCGGCATCGCCTGCGGGGTGGAGGCGATGAGCCGGGTCCCGCTGGGGGCCAACGTCGGCCAGGACGTCGGGCGCCCCAAGCCCGACACCTGGGACATCGACATGCCCAACCAGTTCCTGGCCGCCGACCGCATCGCGGCCCGGCGCGGCCTGTCCCGCGCGGACCTGGAGGCCTTCGGGCTGGCGTCGCAGGAGAAGGCGGCCAAGGCCTGGGCCGAGGACCGGTTCGCCCGCGAGATCGTGCCGGTCGAGACCGGCACCGCCACGGTCACCCGCGACGAGGGCCTGCGCCCCACCAGCACGGAGGCGCTGGCCGGGCTGCGCCCGGTGCTGGAGGACGGCCTGCACACCGCCGGGACGTCGTCGCAGATCTCCGACGGCGCCGCCGCCGTGCTGATCATGGACGCCGACCGCGCCCGGGAGCTGGGGCTGCGCCCCCGCGCGCGGATCATCGCCCAGTGCCTGATCGGCGCCGAGCCCTACTACCACCTCGACGGTCCCGTCCAGGCCACCGAGCGGGTCCTGCGCCGGGCCGGCATGGGCATCGGCGACATCGACCTGTGCGAGGTCAACGAGGCGTTCGCGTCGGTCGTGCTGTCCTGGAGCGGCGTGCACCGACCCGACCCGGAGCGGGTCAACGTCAACGGCGGCGCCATCGCGCTCGGCCACCCCGTCGGCGCCACCGGCGCCCGGCTGATCACCACCGCCCTGCACGAGCTGGAGCGGCGCGACGCGACCACCGCCCTGGTCTCGATGTGCGCCGGCGGCGCCATGGCGACCGGCTCGATCCTCGAGCGCCTGTAGCTCCACGGAGGAATGCAGTGTCCGACCCAGTGTCCGACCCAGTGTCCGAAGCAGTGACCGACGCAGGCACCGACCAGGCCGTGCGCACCATCGACGTCGGGCGGGCGCCCACCCGGTTCGCCCGGGGATGGCACTGCCTGGGGCTGGCCGAGACCTTCCGCGACGGCCGCCCGCACGCCGTCGAGGCCTTCGGCACCAAGCTGGTGGTCTTCGCCGACTCGCGCGGCGCGCTGCACGTCCTGGACGCCTACTGCCGGCACATGGGCGGCGACCTCAGCCAGGGCACCGTCAAGGACGACGCGCTCGCCTGCCCCTTCCACGACTGGCGCTGGGCCGGGACCGGCCGGTGCGTGGGCATCCCCTACGCCAAGCGGGTCCCGCCCCGGGCCAGGACCCGCGCGTGGACGACCCTGGAGGAGAACCGCCAGCTGTTCGTCTGGCACGACCCCCAGGGCAACCCGCCGCCGCCGGAGGTGTCCATCCCGCGCATCCCGGGCGCGTTCTCCGACGAGTGGAGCAACTGGACCTGGAACGCGATCCGCATCGACGGCGCGAACTGCCGGGAGATCGTCGACAACGTCGTCGACATGGCCCACTTCTTCTACGTGCACTTCGCGTTCCCGATGGCGTTCCGCAACGTCTTCGAGGGCCACGTCGCCACCCAGTACCTCGACTCCCGCGGCCGGCCCGACATCGGCTCGGGCACCACCTACACCGGCCAGGACAGCGTCCTGCGCTCCGAGGCGTCCTACTACGGGCCCTCGTACATGATCGACTACCTGTGGAACACCGTGCGCGGCTACACCGTGGAGACGGTGCTGATCAACTGCCACTACCCGGTCAGCCCCGACTCGTTCGTCCTGCAGTGGGGCGCGATCGTGAAGAAGCCACCGGGCGTCTCCGACGCCGACGCCGACGCGATGGCCGCGAAGTTCGCCAAGGGCACCGGCGTCGGCTTCGAGCAGGACGTGGCGATCTGGAAGAACAAGACCCGCATCGACAACCCGCTGCTCTGCGACGGCGACGGCCCCGTCTACCAGCTGCGCCGCTGGTACGAGCAGTTCTACGTCGACGTCGAGGACGTCACCCCGGAGATGGTCGAGCGGTTCGAGTTCGAGGTCGACACGACCCGCGCGGTGGCTGCCTGGGAGCGCGAGGTCGCCGAGAACCTCCGCCGGCGCGAGGCCGCGACGACCCCGTGACCAGCACCGCTGCTGATCGCCGGGAGTTCCTCGAATCCGGGTTGGTCACCGTCGACTGCACCCGTTGTGGAGCGGCGGTCCGGGTTCGCAAGACCAGCGCCGAGCACACCAGCATCCAGTGGACCGCCGACGCCCAGCGCCGCTGCCCCGCCTTCGACCCGCGCACCGGCTGCCCCGATCTGCGCGGCGACATCGACCGCGCGGTCGCGCAGGGGCGCCTGCCCCTCGTCGGAGTCGCCGCCGTCTCCGCAGAGTCCCCGTAGTCCTCGCAGATGCTGTGGACTCTGCGCCGACCACACCGCCCCTGCGAAGACACCTGGGGCCGCCAAGGCGTTAGTTGCGGACCAGGCGCAGTCGCGGGACGGGGACTGCGGCGATCGCCGCCGCGGGTCCCAGCGCCAGGACCCGGAGCACCTCCCGCAGCGCCCAGCGGAGGTCCTCGGGCGGGCTGTCGCGGTCCAGGTACAGCACCTTCACCCGCCCACCGCTGTACAGCCGGGCGACCACGTCCGGCATCGGGGTGACCACGACGTCGATCGCGCCTTCCAGGCCTGCGACGAGCGCCCGCACGTCAGCGCCGGCCGTCGGGTCGGTGCCGGCTGCGCTCCGGGGAGTGGGGACGGGACTCCAGGATGGCACCGCGCGGTTCCTTCCGATCGGGATGCGCGGGGAGCTGGGTCGCCGGTGTCGGTGCGACGTGCAGCGCTCTGCGACAGGGCCCCGCCGGCGCGAACCGGTGACCGGGGCGAGAGCCGTACACCGTCTGTACCGCTGCGCGCAGCGCGGACGTTCCACCTCCGCGTCGAACACCACCTGATCGAGTCGGCCGCGCCGAGGGGTCGTGACTAGAGGTCGGCTTCCGCGCGGCGGGCCGGGGCGTCCGGGTCCTGCCGGGACGGCGCGGATCCCTTCGGCCACTCCAGGGTCACCCCGCCGACCTCGCCGCGAACGGGATCCGCGGCCGCCTCGGCGACGGCCGCGCGCACCAGACCCAGGATGGCGTCGCGCATCGGTGCGGAGAGCCGCTCGGTGCCCGCGGGAAGCAGGTTCGCCAGCTCGCTGGTCTGCACGGCCACGGGCAGGCCGACCGCGCGGGCGGCAGCGAGGACGACCGAGGTGACGTCGATCTGCAGCACCTGCGCGATGATCGTCAACGACTCCGGGTTCGGGAACTTGTGCTGCGCGTCCGCCGACCCCAACTGCTGCCACCGACCGCGGCTCAGCGCCCGCCCGGACTCGCGTTCCAGATCGGCGTAGGACCACCCGCGCTCGGCCATGCGCGAGCGGATGAGCTGGCGCAGCGTCGGGGCGGACGAGCTCTCGCCGCGCGGACCCGTCACAACCCAGCCTCACCGTCCGTGGTCGGGAGGTGGCGCGCTCAACTGGATGCGGCCGACCCGAGAATCGCCGGCAGCCTACCGGCCGCCGGGACGCGGTCGGTCCGGGCGGCGGTTCGAAGCGGCAGCGCAATGGCCCCGACCTCCTCCGCGGAGGTCGGGGCCACTGCGTGCCCGGTTCGCCTGCGAGGATCCCGCCGGACCGGGCGGCGATCCCTACGGGTTGTCGACGTCGGCGGTGTCGGTCGCCTCGTCCTCGACCTGTCCGGTCTCCTCGTCCTCGGTCGGGGTCGTGCCCGGGTCCTCGTCGGGACCGGTCACCTGGTCCTCGTCGGGAACAGACACCTCGTCCTCGTCGGGACCGGTCACCTGGTCCTCGTCGGGACCGGTCACCTGGTCCTCGTCGGGAACAGACACCTCGTCCTCGTCAGGAACAGACACCTCGTCCTCGTCGGGACCGGTCACCTGGTCCTCATCAGGAACAGTCACCTCGTCCTCGTCAGGAACAGTCAAATCGTCCTCGTCAGGGACAGACACCTCGTCCTCCTCAGGAACAGTCGCCTGGTCCTCGTCGGGCACAGTCACCTGCTCCTCCTCAGGAACAGACACCTGGTCCTCCTCAGGAACAGACACCTCGTCCTCCTCAGGAACAGACACCTGGTCCTCCTCAGGAACAGACACCTGGTCCTCGTCGGGCACAGTCACCTGCTCCTCGGTCGGGGGAGCAGGGTCGTCCTCGTCCTCGACGACCGTCTCGACCGGCTCTGGTGCGTCGACCGGCGCCTCGGCCGGCGCCTCGGCCGGCGCCGGGGCGTCGATCGGTGCATCGGCGGAGAGCTCGGCCGGAGCGGGCGCCTCGGCCGGAGCGTCGGCAGGCACGTCCGCCGGTGTCTCGACCGCGGCCGGAGCCGCGACGCGGGCCGCCACGGCAGGCGGTCCCGGGTACGGGTTCGGGGTCTGGTCGGACAGCGTCACGGTGTCCTCGCCCTCGCCGGGGTCGATGGTGTCCTCTCCAGGGCCACCGGTGAGGGTGTCGTTGCCGGCGCCCCCGCTGATGTTGTCGTCGTAGACCGTGCCGGTGATCGTGTCGTTTCCGTCGCCGCCGGTGATGGTCTTGCCACCGGTCGCGTTGGTGCAGTCGATGGTGTCGTTGGCCGAGGTACCCGTCACCGTCGTTGCGGTCTGGGTGACTCCCTCGCTCACCACGCAGGCGACGTAAGCGGGCTCACCGTCGTCGGGATCGGTGCCGTCGTCGGGATCGGTGCCGTCGTCGGGATCGGTGCCGTCGTCAGGGTCCGTGCCGTCGTCAGGGTCCGTGCCGTCGTCAGGGTCCGTGCCGTCGTCGGGGTCGGTCCCATCATCGGGGTCGGTCCCATCATCGGGGTCGGTCCCATCATCGGGGTCGGTCCCGTCGTCAGGGTCGGTCCCGTCGTCAGGGTCCGTGCCGTCGTCGGGGTCGGTCCCGTCGTCGGGGTCGGTCCCGTCGTCGGGGTCGGTCCCGTCGTCGGGGTCGGTCCCATCGTCAGGGTCGGTCCCATCGTCAGGGTCGGTCCCATCGTCAGGGTCCGTGCCGCCGTCACCAGGGTCCGTGCCGTCGCCAGGGTCCGTGCCGTCACCAGGGCCCGTGCCGTCGTCGGGATCGGTTCCGTCGTCGGGATCGGTGCCGTCACCGTCACCGTCATCGGGACCGGTCCCGTCGTCGCCGTCACTACCCGTGCCGCCGCCGTCGCCGCCACCGTTGCCCGTGCCGCCGCCACCGTTGCCGGTGCCGCCACCGTTGCCGTCGGTGCCGGTGCCGTCGCCGTCGCCGGTGCCGGTGCCGGTGCCGGTGCCGTCGCCGGTGCCGTCGCCGTCGCCGTTGCCGGTGCCGTCGCCGGTGCCGGTGCCGTCACCGCGGTCGGAGCCCGTGTCCCGCTCGCCGTCGGAACCGGCCGGGCGGTCGAGCGCCCCGCCCGTCGCGGTCACGATGGTGAACTCGTCCACGGGCGCCTGCGCCGGGACGATCACGTCGACGTTCCCGGACGACAGACCCGGCCACACCTCGCCCGAGTACGTGATCGTGACCGCCGCCGCCGGGGCCGCCGGTGCGGCCAGGGGGTTGCCGCAGAAGCAGCGCACCTGGGGCGTGCCGAAGCGGTCCACCATCACGGCGGTGCCCGCCTGCAGCACGGACTGGAACGGCGCGGCGCGGCCGTCGACGAAGCCGTGGTTCGTCACCGCGGTGTCGGCGCGGAGCGCGACCGGGGTCAGTTCGGCGACGTAGCTCGCGATGTCGGCCGTCCCGATGCCCTCGGCGTGGGCGAACGCGGTGGCGCGGTCGGCGTTCCCCTGGAGGAACGCCACCATCGCGGCGCGGTCGCAGGCGTTCTGCTCGGTGCCGCCGTAGAGGCCCGGGGCGCTTCCGGGGACCGCTCCGCTCGCCGGCGCCACCGAGATCTCGACGGGCACGGTCGCGGCCACCGGGACGAACGGATCGGTTCCCCGCTCGGTGGCGGGCTCGGCGTGCACCGTCGCGACCGGGGAGGCCGAGGCGGTCTCGGGTGGTGGTTCGGACGACCACGCCGCTGTGCTGACGTAGCCGAATACCAGGCCGGCCGCTGCGGCAGCGGTCAGCATTCTTCCAAACATGGGGTTCCTTCTTCGCTGACCCGTGTCAGCACATGGCAGAGCCGTGTCGTGGCGGAGCAGGGTCGGCGGGCCGATCGAGGTCGGCTCGGAGCCTGCGGACCGGCCGCCCCGTTCCGGGAGGCGCCGTGACGCACCGCGCTGCGTCACGGCGAGCCGATGACTGCGGCTCGGGTGGCGCGGGACCTGCGGTGCGTGATTGGGCGGGAGGGCCGCCGACGGGATCGTCGCGGCGTTGGCCTGGGAGCGGAGCTACCCGTCCTCGCTCGTACGTCGATGCGTACTCACCGAGTGTGCGCTCTCGATCACCGCTCGTCAAGTGCCAGTACTGTTATCGACCAGTGAGGCTTGTCGCCCGTGCCGGTGCCCCACGCCTCAGCCGACGGCCAGCACCAGACCGCTCGTCGGTACGCCGGTCCCGGCCGTGACGACCACGTTCCGCACGTCGGCGACCTGGTTCACGGCGCTGCCCCGGATCTGGCGCACGCCCTCGGCCAGCCCGTTCATCCCGTGGATGTAGGCCTCCCCCAGCTGCCCGCCGTGCGGGTTGACCGGCAGCGCGCCGTCCAGCTCGATCCCGCCGTCGGCGAGGAAGTGCCGGGCCTCGCCGCGCCCGCAGAACCCCAGCTCCTCCAGCTGGACCAGGACGAACGGGGTGAAGTGGTCGTAGAGCATGCCGACCTGCACGTCCGCCGGCCCGATCCCGGCCTGGGCCCACAGCTGCCGGGCCACCAGGCCCAGCTCGGGCAGGCCGGTGAGGTCGTCGCGGTAGTAGCTGGTCATCGTGAACTGGTCGGCGCCGCTGCCCTGGGCGGCCGCGGTGATCACCGCGGGCGGGTGCGGCAGGTCCCGGGCGCGCGCGGTACTGGTGACGACTACGGCCACCGCGCCGTCGCTCTCCTGGCAGCAGTCCAGCAGGTGCAGCGGCTCCACGATCCAGCGCGAGGCCTGGTGCTCGGCCAGCGTGATGGGCCGGCCGTGGAACCAGGCGCGCGGGTTGGTCGCGGCGTGGCGGCGCATGGCCACCGCGACCCGGCCGAAGTCCTCGCTGGTGGCGCCGAACTCGTGCAGGTAGCGCTGGGCGAACATGGCCACGGTCGCGGCCGGGGTGGACAGGCCCACCGGGTACTGCCAGCCGTTGTCGATGCCGCCGGAGGTCGGCGCCGCCGTGGCACCCGCGGCCACCCGCCCGAACCGGTGCCCGGACCGCTCGTTGAACGCCCGGTAGCAGACCACGACGTCGGCGACGCCGGTGGCGACGGCCATGGCGGCGTGCCCGACGGTCGCGCACGCGGCCCCGCCGCCGTAACCGATCTGGCCGAAGAACCGCAGCCGCGGCACGCCGAGCTCGCGGGCCACGGCGATCTCGGCGTTGGCGTCCATCGAGAACGTCACGAGCCCGTCGACGTCGGACGGTCGCAGGCCGGCGTCGTCGAGCGCGGCGCGCACCGCCTCGGCGGCCAGTTGCAGCTCGCTGCGCCCGGAGTCCTTGGAGAACTCGGTGGCCCCGATCCCGACCACCGACGCCGCCCCGGACAGCGCGCTCACGGCAGCACCACCTTCACGGTACCGGTGACGTGGTCACCCAGACCGCACCGACCGACGACCTCGACGAGCACCTCCACGCCCTCCGGTCCACCGGCGTGGGCCGCCTCGACAGCGGCCACCCGCCCGCCCAGCACCAGCTCGTCGCCGGCGTAGCAGGGCACCCCGAGCCGGATCGACACGGCGCGCACCACCGCCGCCGGACCCGCCCAGTCGGTGACGCAGCGCTGCACCAGCCCCGTGGTGGTGAGGATGTTGAGGAAGATGTCCTTCGAGCCGCGCGCGACGGCGGCGACCCGGTCGTGGTGGACGTCCTGGAAGTCGCGGGTGGCCAGCGCCGTCGCCACCACGAACGTCGCGGTCACGTCCAGGCGCAGCGCGGGCAGCTCGGTGCCGACGGCGGGCGGGGCCCCGGGGGCGCGCGTCACCGCGGCCGCCATGCCGGCAGCACCAGCTCGTCGTCGATGCGGTCGAAGTCGACCTCGACCGGCGCCCCGATCCGGACGGCCCCCGGATCGGCGCCGCGCAGCTCACCCAGCACCCGCACGCCCTCCTCCAGCTCGACCAGCGCGACCACGAACGGCACCTCCCGCCCCGGCAGCGGCGGGTGGTGGTGCACGACGAAGCTGTAGACCTCGCCGCGCCCCGAGGCCACCACGTACCCGGGCCGGGTGGCCCCGCAGCGCGGGCACATCGGACCGGGCGGGTGCCGCAACGCCCCGCACTCCCCGCACTTCTGGATGCGCAGCTCTCCGACGGCCGTGCCTTCCCAGAAGTAGGCGGTGTCGCGGTTGACCTGCGGGCGCGGTACCTGGCGCGGGGGTGGCGGTGGCGGCGGGGGCCGGAACTTCAGGATCCGGAACATCATCTCGGCGACCGGTTCGCCGTCGACGGTCCAGGTGCTCACCGTCGTCACGAACCAGCCCTCGCCCAGCGCGGTGCGCTTGGGCCCGGCGACGTCGGTGAGCCGCGCCCGGACCGCCAGGCGCTCCCCGGGCCGCAGCGCGCGGGCGTAGGTCTGGGCGCAGTCGGTGGCCACCACCGAGGTGTAGCCGGCCTCGTCGAGCACGCGGGTCATGGCACCGAGCGGGTCGTCGTCGGCGCGCTGCCCGTGCAGCCCGCCCATCGTCCAGACCTGCACCATCGCCGGCGGCGCGATCCCCGGGTAGGCCGGGTTGGCGTCGCCGAGCGCCTCCGTCCAGTTGTTGATCATCGGCTCGTTGACCGGGTCGCGGGCCGGGCGCGGCGCGCAGTCCCCGGCCTCGACGAGCCGGCGGGCCGCCTCCCGGATCCGCTCGGCCGGGTCCTGCACGGCATCGGCGACCGGTGCCACGCCCGCGCTCACCTCGGCACCCTCGGCAGCCCCAGACCCGCGGTCGCGATCATCTCGCGCATCACCTCGTTCACCCCGCCGCCGAAGGTGATCACCAGGTTGCGCCGGGCGTGCACCTCCAGCCACTCGACCAGCTCGGCGGTCGCCGGGTCGGCCGGGTCGCCGTGGCGCCCGACGACCTCGGCGAGCTCGCGCCCGACCCGCTGGGTGACCTCGGAGCCGAACACCTTCGTCGCCGACGCGTCGGCCACGGTGACCGGCCCGGCCGCGGCCGACGCCGCGACCTGCCAGTTCAGCAGCTCGTTGACCCGTCGAACGGCGAACCCGGAGGCCAGCGCCCGCCGCACGTCCGGGGCGCCCAGCAGCGGCGAGCCGTCGGGCGCGCGGCGCGCGGCCGCCCAGTCGCGGACCCGGTCGAGCGGGGCGGCGATCCGGCCGGCCGGGCCGAGCATCACCCGCTCGTGGTTGAGCTGGGTGGTGATCAGCCGCCAGCCCCCGTTCTCCTCGCCCACCCGCATCCCGACCGGCACCCGCACGTCGGAGTAGTAGGTGGCGTTGGTGTGGTGCGCGCCGTCGCAGGTGCGGATGGGCGTCCAGGAGAAGCCGGGGTCGGCGGTGTCGACGATCAGGATGGAGATGCCGTGGTGGCGCGGGGGGCCGGTGCGGCAGGCGAGCCAGATGAAGTCGGCGTCGTGGGCGCCGGTGGTGTAGACCTTCTGCCCGTTGACGACGTAGGTGTCGCCGTCCAGCTCCGCCCTCGTGCGCAGCGAGGCCAGGTCGGTGCCCGACTCCGGCTCGGTGTAGCCGATGGCGAAGTGCACCTCGCCGGCCAGGATGGCCGGCAGGAACCGGGCCTTCTGCTCCGGGGTGCCGAACTCCTGCAACGTCGGGCCGACGGTCTGCAGCGTGACCGACGGCAGCGGCACGTCGGCGCGCAGCGCCTCGTCGACGAAGATCTGCTGCTCGACCGGGCCGAAGCCGCGCCCGCCGTGCTCGACGGGCCAGCCGACGCCCAGCCGGCCGTCGGCGCCCATCCGGCGCACGACGTCGCGGTACACCGGGCCGAACCGCTCGGTGAGCAGCAACCGGCGCTCCTCGGGGGTGAGCAGCCCGGCGAAGTAGTCGCGCAGCTCGGCCCGCAGGGCCGACTGCTCCTCGGTGAGACCGATCTCCACGCGGTGCTCCTCGGTGCAGCTCAGGGCGCCGCGGCCCGCGCCGCGAGCCGGTCCAGGGTGTGCTCGACGCCGCCCACGGCGCGGGCCAGGTCGCGGCCGAGGCCGAAGTAGCGGTGCAGCGGGTAGCCGGCGTCCACGCCCAGCCCGCCGTGCAGGTGCTGGCAGGTGTGCAGGGCGGGCGGGGCGTGCTCGGCGAGCCAGTGGGCGGCGACGTCGAGGTCGGTGTCGGCGGCGGGGTCGAAGGCGGGCGCGCCGTCGAGCCGCCACGCCGCGGCCCGCGCCGCCAGGTGCAGGGTCCGCGCCGCGATGTAGACGTCGGCGGCCTGCTGGGCGACGGCCTGGAAGGCGGCCAGCGGCCGGCCGAACTGGACCCGCGACCCGATGTGCGCCGCGGTCAGCTCCAACGCGCCGGCGAGCACCCCGTCGCCGACGGCGGTGGCGCCCGCGACGGCGCAGCGGTGCAGCTCGGCGAGCGCGCGGCCGGTGGTGTCGTCGCCGAGCAGGTCGTCGGAGCGCGCCCCGCGCAGCACGACGGTGCACTCGGGTCGACCGCCGGAGGACGGCGTCGGACGGACCTCGACCCCGGCGGAGCCGGGATCGACGACCAGCACCCCGACGCCGGAGCCGACCAGCTCGGCCGGCACCAGGATCCGGTGGGCCGCGGCGGCGTCCGGCACGCCGATCTTGGTGCCGGTGAGCACCCAGCCCGCGCCGTCGCGCTCGGCCCGGGTGCGCGGCGCGCGGGTCAGCGGGGTGGACGGCTCGTGCAGCGCGGCCGAGAGGACCGCGTCCTGCTCGACCACCGCGCCCAGCAGCGAGCGGCGCTGCTCGGGCGTGCCGGCCCGGGCGACCGGCAGGACGCCCAGCGCGACGGTGGCCAGCGCCGCGACCGGGGCCGCGCGCCGGCCGACCTCGGTGAGCACCAGCGTGCCGGCCAGCACCCCGAGCCCGGCGCCGCCCAGCTCCTCGGGCACGGCCAGGGTGAGCAGCCCCGCGCGTCCCAGCGCCTTCCACAGCGCGGGCGGGTCGGCGTCGGGCTCGATCACCTCGCGGGCGAGCCGGACCACCTCCCGCTGGCTGTCGTCCAGACCGAAGTCCACGCGCTCCCCCAGCTTCGACTCACCAGAGACGAGAATTGCAACCTGTTCTAGTATTGGGGCCCGGGCTGATCGCCCGCAAGCGTCGCATCGCCGGGTGGCACGAGGGGGAGGTACCGTTCCGGTGGTCAGGAGAACAGGTTCCGGTCAGGGCGTCACAACGTGGTCTCGTCTCCGATCGGGGACAGCACGGACAGAGGACCCCACATGGCAGAGCGAGCTCCCCGCACCCCCGCCCACCCGCGCCCCGTCGTGTCGCTGGCCGAGGTCGAGGCCGGGTCACCCGCCCAGCGCGACCGCCGCAGGCGCATCCTGGAAGCGACCCTGGCCCTGGCCACCAAGGGCGGCTTCGACGCGGTGCAGATGCGCGCCGTCGCCGAGCGGGCCGGCGTCGCGCTCGGCACCCTCTACCGCTACTTCCCCTCCAAGGTGCACCTGCTGGTCGCCGGCCTGGCCCTGGAGCTGGGCAGGGTGCTGGAGCGCATCGAACGCGCGCCCGTCGCCGGCGACACCGCCGCCGACCGCGTGCTGCTCGTGCTGCACCGCAACACCGTCGCCCTCCAGCGCGACCCCCACCTCACCGAGGCCATGACCCGCGCCTTCATGTTCGCCGACACGTCGGTGGCCGAGGAGGTGCGCCAGGTCAGTCGGCTCACCGAGCGGATGCTCACGCACGCGATGGGCGTCGAGGAGGCCTCCGAGGAGGACAAGGACATCGCCCGGGTCATCGGCGACGTGTGGCTGTCCAACCTGGTGGCCTGGGTGACCCACCGCGCCTCGGCCGAGGACGTGGAGAACCGCCTCGCGCTCACCGTGCGGCTGCTGCTGTCGGCGCGCGACCGGTGACCCTCCCGCCGGCCCCGACCGGGCGCGCAGACCGGCTGGTCGTGCGCGGCTCGGCGGGGCTGCGGGCCGCCGTCGGCGCGGTGCTCGGCCCCACCGACTGGCTGCGGGTCGACCAGCGCCGCATCGACGCGTTCGCCGAGGTCACCGGCGACCACCAGTGGATCCACGTCGACCCGGAGCGCGCCGGCGCCTCGGCGTTCGGCTCCACCATCGCCCACGGCTACCTGACGCTGTCGCTGTGCAACTACTTCCTGCCCCTGCTGCTCACCGTCGAGGACGTGGGCATGGGGATCAACTACGGCGCCAACAGGGTGCGCTTCCCGGCGCCGCTGCCGGCGGGCTCCCGGATCCGCGGCCGCGGCGAGATCACCGCCTGCGCCGACGTCCACGGCGGCGTCCAGGCCACGATCCTGGTCACCGCCGAGATCGAGGGCCGCGACCGCCCCGCCTGCGTCGTGGAGACCCTGAACCGGTGGCTCGATTGACGCCCCGACCAGCTTGACCAAGCGCTTGACCAAGTGGCGGTCCGGTCGTAGTGTCCGATCCGAACCGCCCCGACGGAAGGGTCGGACCATGACGACGGCGTCACCCGCTCCGGCATCGATGATCGACCGGATCGTCACGATCCTCGACTCGTTCGACGAGCCGCAGGGCTTCACGCTGGCCCAGGTCGTCGCGCGCACCGGGCTGCCCCGGTCGTCGGCCCACCGGATCCTCGAGCACCTGGTCAAGGTCGGCTGGCTGCGCCGCGACCAGCTGCACTACCACCTCGGGCTGCGGATCCTCGAGCTCGGCACGCTGGCCTGCTACCAGCACCAGCTGCGTGGGGCGGCGTCGGCGCACCTCTACGAGCTCGCGCACAGCACCGGGATGACCGTGCACCTGGCCGTGCTCGACGGCCCCGAGATCGTCTACCTGGACAAGCTCGGCGGCCGGTCCTCGCTGCGTGTGCCCTCCCGCATCGGCGGGCGCGCCCCGGCCACCTGCACCGCGGTGGGCAAGGTGCTGCTCGCCTACGCCGGCGAGCCCGCCGTCGAGGCGCTGCTGCGCCGGCCACTGCCCCGCCCGACCCCGGCCAGCATCGGCACCGAGCGCAGGCTGCGCGCCGAGCTGGTCAGCGTGCAGGACCGCGGCATCTCCTTCGACCGCGAGGAGTCCGCGTGGGGGCTCGGCTGCGTCGCGGCCCCGATCGGCACGCCCGGCTCCCCCGAGGCCGCGGTGTCGGTCTGCGGTCCGATCACCCGGGTCAACCTGGAGCACCTGGTCGCCCCGGTCCGCGCGACCGCGCAGGCCGTCTGGGCGTCGTTCAGCGCGGGGCGCACCGCGCCGCCGAGCAGCCTGCACGGGGCCGCCGCGCCCCGCCAGCCGATCGGCGCCTGAGTGCGCCGCCGCTGCGGGGGTGCGGCGTGACCGACGCGCAGCAGCGCCGCGCGGTGATCCTGGACAGCGCCGCCCGGCTGTTCGCCCGCAAGGGCTTCGCGGCCACCACCGTCCGCGAGATCGCCGACAGCGTCGGCGTGCTCTCCGGCAGCCTCTACCACCACTTCCCGTCCAAGGACGCGATCGTCGACGAGGTCGTCGACGGCTACCTCGACGACCTGCTCGCCGCCTACCGCGACGTGCTGCGCCGCGATCCGCCGCCGCGCGAGATGGTCCGCCAGCTGGTTGCCGCGTCCGTCGCGGCGACCACCCGCCACCCGCACGCCGCCGACATCTACCGCCGCGAGCGCAGGCGCCGCCACCAGTTCGGCGGGGCCGACCGGCTCGACGCGGCCGCCGCCGAGGTCACCCGCAGCTGGCTCGTCGCGCTGGAGCGCGGGCGCGCCGACGGCAGCTTCCGCACCGACGTCCCCGCCCCGGTGGCCTACCGCCTCATCCGCGACGGGCTCTTCCACTGCGGCCCGCCGCCCGGCCCGGGCGCGGACCTCGCCGAGACCGTCAGCGCGCTGGTCCTCGACGGGCTGACCACGCGCACGTCGGGGAGGAGGGCGCGATGACCGCACCGGCGACGGTGCCCGAGGTGCTGCGGGACGCCGCCGAACGCCACCGCGACCGGGAGGCGGTCGTCGACGGCGAGCTGCGCCTGACCTACGCCGCGCTGCTCGACGAGGTCGAGCGCGTCGCGGCGGCACTGCTCGCGCGCGGCCTGCGCGCCGGCGACGCGGTGGCCGTGTGGGCGCCGAACTCGGCGCGCTGGGCGCTGGCCGCGCTGGGCTGCCTGCACGTCGGCCTCACCCTGGTGCCGGTCAACACCCGCTACCTGGGCGAGGAGGCCCACCACGTGCTGGCGCGCAGCCGCGCGGCCGCGCTGTTCGTCGAGGGCGGCTTCCTCGACCGCGACCCCGCCGCCGAGCTGCGCGCCGCGGGTCCGCTGCCGCACCTGCGCACGACGGTCGACCTCGCCGGGAGCGGCCCCGACGGCTGGGAGGCGTTCCGCGCCGCCGGGACCACGGGCGTCGCGGCGGCCCGCGACGCGGTCACCCCGGACACGCTCCTGCAGGTCATGTTCACCTCCGGCACCACCGGCCGTCCCAAGGCCGTGCCGCACACGCACGGGCAGGTGGTGCGCCTCTACACCACCTACACCGGCCACCTCGGGCTGCGCGCCGGCGACCGGTACCTGCTGGTCAACCCCTTCTTCCACAGCTTCGGGCTGCTGGCCGGGCTGCTGTCGTGCCTGCTGCGCGGCGCCACCGCGCTGCCGGTGCGGCGCCTGGACGCCCCGGCGGTGCTGGAGCTCGTCGAGCGCGAGCGGGTGAGCGGCATCCCCGGCCCGCCCACGCTCTACGCCACGCTGATGAACGACCCGAGCCGCCCCGGCCGCGACCTGTCGTCGCTGCGCCTGGCCATCACCGGGGCCACCGCCGTCCCCTCCGAGCTGATCCGCCGCATGCGCACCGACCTGGGCCTGCGCGAGATCCTCACCGCCTACGGGCTGACCGAGTCCACCGGCGTCGTGACGATGTGCCGCCACGGCGACCCGGACGAGGTCATCGAGGCGACCAGCGGCCGCCCGGTCGAGGGCGTCGAGGTCGACATCGCCCCGATCGCCGGGGCCGACGGCGCCGGGGAGATCCTGGTCCGCGGCTACAACGTCATGGCCGGCTACGTCGACGACCCCGCCGCCACCGCCGCCGCGATCGACGCCGACGGCTGGCTGCACACCGGCGACGTCGGCCACCTCGACCGGGCCGGCAACCTGCACATCACCGGCCGGCTGGGCGACATGTTCATCGTCGGCGGCTTCAACGTCGCCCCCGCCGAGGTGGAGCAGGTGCTGTGCCGCCACCCCGCGGTGTCCGAGGCCGCCGTCGTCGGGGTCCCCGACGAGCGCCTCGGCGAGGTCGGGCGGGCGTTCGTGGTGCTGCGCCACGGCGCGGGCCGGCGGTCCGAGCGGGAGCTGCTCGGGTGGTGCCGGGAGCGGCTGGCGAACTTCAAGGTTCCGCGCTCGGTCGTCGTGCTGCCCGAACTGCCCAAGGGGGCCACCGGCAAGGTCGCCAAGGACGCGCTGCGCGCCCCGGCGACACCCTGACGTTCCCGGCCGACCACCCGACCCGGAGGAGGACCAGTGGCGCAGGCGTACCTGGTGGAGGCGGTGCGGTCGCCCGTCGGACGGCGCGGCGGCGGGCTGGCGGGCGTGCACCCGGCCGACCTCGGGGCCGCCGTCCTGACCGCGCTCGTCGAACGGTCCGGGATCGACCCGGCCGCCGTCGACGACGTGGTCCTCGGCTGCGTCGACACCGTCGGCCCGCAGGCCGGCGACGTTGCGCGCACCTGCTGGCTGGCCGCCGGGCTGCCCGAAGAGGTCCCCGGCGTCACGGTGGACCGCCAGTGCGGCTCCTCCCAGCAGGCCGTGCACTTCGCCGCCCAGGCCGTCATGAGCGGCACCGCCGATCTCGTCGTCGCCGGGGGCATGCAGAGCATGAGCGCCATCCCGATCGGCTCCGCGATGACCCTGGCCCGGCCGCTCGGCTTCGCCGACCCGTTCTCCGGCTCGACCGGCTGGCGCGAGCGCTACGGCGACCAGGAGATCGACCAGATCCGGTCGGCCGAGATGATCGCCGCGAAGTGGGGCATCTCCCGGGCCGACATGGAGGCCTTCGCCGTCACCTCGCACGAGCGCGCCCTGCGGGCGCGCGCCGAGGGCCGCTTCGACCGGGAGATCGTGCCGGTCGCCGGCGTCGAGCACGACGAGGGCCCGCGGGAGCCCGACCTGGACAAGATCCGCTCGCTGCGGCCGGTGCGCGAGGGCGGCACCGTCACCGCGGCCGCGTCCAGCCAGATCTCCGACGGCGCCGCCGCCCTGCTCGTCGCGTCCGAGGACGCGGTGCGCCGCCACGGCCTCACCCCGCGCGCCCGCGTCCACCACCTCTCCGCCCGCGGCGCCGACCCCGTCTGGATGCTCACCGCGCCGATCCCGGCCACCGCCCACGCGCTGGCGCGCACCGGGCTGGCGCTGGACGAGATCGACCTCGTGGAGATCAACGAGGCGTTCGCGCCGGTCGTGCTGGCCTGGCTGGACGAGACGGGCGCCGACCCGCAGCGGGTCAACGTCAACGGCGGCGCCATCGCGCTCGGCCACCCCCTGGGCGCCACCGGCGCCCGCCTGATGACGACCCTGCTGCACGAACTGGAGCGCACCGGCGGCCGCTACGGCCTGCAGACCATGTGCGAGGGCGGCGGCCAGGCCAACGTCACGATCATCGAGCGCCTGTGACCGACCCGTCCGACCCCCTGGACCTCACCGGACGCGCGGTGCTGGTCACCGGCGGCGGCCGCGGCATCGGCCGCGCCATCGCCACGCGCTTCCTGGCCGCCGGCGCGCACGTCATGGTCTGCGGGCGCTCGCGGCCGGAGACCCTGCCCGAGGCGGACGGGCGCACGGCCCGGTTCGTCACCGCCGACGTCCGCGAGGCCGCGCAGGCCGCCGCCGCGGTGCACGGCACCGTCGAGGCCTTCGGCGCGCTCGACGTGCTGGTCAACAACGCCGGGGGCTCGCCGGCCGCCGCCGCGGCCACCATGTCGACCCGCTTCTTCGACCGCGTCCTGGCCCTCAACCTGCACGGCGCCTTCTACGCATCCCAGGCCGCGAACGCGGTGATGCACGAACGCGGCGGCTGCATCGTCAACATCGGCACGATCAGCGCCCACGACCCCAGCCCCGGCACCGCCGCCTACTCGGTGGCCAAGGCGGGGCTGCTGATGCTCACCCGGGCGCTGGCGCTGGAGTGGGCGCCCGCGGTCCGGGTCAACCACGTGACCGTCGGGCAGGTCGCGACGCCGGGCATGGTCGACTGGTACGCCTCGGCGGCGGAGTCCGGGGAGGCGGTGCTGGCGCGCCTGGACCGCACCATCCCCGCCGGGCGGATGGCCTCCCCCGCCGACGTCGCCGCGGCGTGCCTGTACCTGGCGTCGCCGCTGGCCGGCTACGTCAGCGGCGCCGATCTCGCCGTCACCGGGGGTGGCGAGTTCCCGGCCCGCCACCTGGCCGCTTCGCCGGTGGACGCCGCTGACTGACGGCGGCTGCGCGTCCTCGCAGAGTCTGCCCACTCCTCGCAAGGTCCGGGGACCCTGCGCGGAGTACGCAAACCCTGCGACGTGGCCGAGGACCTCACCGAACCGCCGGCAACCCCGCCCGCTCCGCCACCACCGACCGCACCCAGGCCCGCCCCCCGAACAGCAGGTCCGTCGACGTGGCCCGCTTGAAGTACCGGTGCGCCGGGTGCTCCCAGGTGAAGCCGATCCCCCCGTGCAGCTGGATCATCTCCCCGGCCACCGTCCGGAACGCGTCCGCGCAGTAGGCCTTGGCCAACGGGGCCGAGACGGCGGCACCGGCGGGGTCGGCGTCGGCGGCCCACATCGCGTGCCGGGCCGTGGCCCAGGCGGACTCGACGAGCACGGCGAGGTCGGCGCAGCGGTGCTGCAGCGCCTGGAAGGTGCCCAGGGGGCGGCCGAACTGCTCCCGGGTCCGCAGGTGGGCGAGGGTGGTGTCGAGGCAGAACCGCGCCGCGCCCGCGCTCTCCACCGCGACGGCCGCGAGCAGCAGGTCGGTCGCACGGGAGGCCGATGCCGCGTCGCCGATCTCCACGGCCGGGGCGCCCCGCAGCGCGAACCGGGCCTGCGGGCGGCTGCGGTCGAGGGTGGGCAGGGTCGTGCGGGTGACGCCGGGCGCGTCGGTGCGGACCGCGACGAGCACGGCCGCGCCGTCGACGACGGCGGGGGTGAGCAGCAGGTCGAGGTGCGGGCCGTCGACGACGTTGTCGAGGACGCCGGTCAGCGCGGGGCCCGACCCGGTCGGCCAGCGGGTCGGCGGGGCCGGGGTCGCGAGGCCGGCGACGAGACCGCCCGCGACGAGCGCCGGCAGCACCTCGGCCGCCGGCGGCGCGTCAGAGCGGTCGAGGACGGTCGCCGCCACGGCCGTCTGCAGGAACGGCACCGGGGTCAGCGCGCGGCCCAGCTCGGCCAGCACGATCCCGAGTTCGACGGTCGTGGCGCCCGCCCCGCCGTGCCGCTCGCCGACGGTGATCCCGGTCAGCCCGAGCTCGCCGCAGAGCCGCTGCCACACCGCCGGGCCGGGGTCCTCCCGGGTCAGCAGGTCGCGCACGGTGCGCTGCAGGTCGCGCTGCTCGTCGCCGAACAGGGCGTCCATCAGGCCGGCCCGCGGGGCAGGCCCAGCATCCGCTGGGCGATGACGGTGCGCTGCACCTCGTCCGAGCCGCCGTAGATCGTGTCGGCGCGGGTGAACAGGTACAGCCGCTGGGCCGGGGTCAGCTCGTCCACCTCGGGGCCGGCGGTCACCGTGCCCGCGGCACCGAGGACGTCGACGGCCAGCTCGCCCAACCGCCGGTGCCATGGCGCCCACATCAGCTTGGCGACGTTCGCCTCGGTGCCGGGGGTGCTGCCGGCGGGCGCGCCCAACGTCATGACGGCGGTGTGCCGCAGCACCTGCAGCTGCATCCAGGAGTCCAGCAGCCGGTCGGCGATCACCGGGTCGTCCGCGGCGCCGCCGGCCCGCGCCGCCGCCAGGACCCGTTCGAACTCCCGCGCGAAGCCCATCTGCTGGCCGAACGTCGACACCCCGCGCTCGACCGCGAGCGTGCCCATCGCGACCTTCCAGCCCTCCCCCGGCGCCCCGACGACGTCCTCGGCCGGGGCGCGGGCGTCGTCGAAGAACACCTCGTTGAACTCCGAGGTGCCGGTGAGCTGCACGATCGGGCGGACGTCGACGCCGGGCTGGCGCATCGGCACCAGCAGGTAGGACAGCCCGCGGTGCCGGGTGGAGCCGGGCTCGGTGCGGGCCAGCACGAAGCACCGGTCGGCCTCGGTGGCCAGCGACGTCCACACCTTCTGCCCGTCGACGTGCCAGCCGTCGGCGCGCAGCTCGGCGCGGGTCGACACCGCGGCCAGGTCCGACCCGGCGCCGGGTTCGGAGTAGCCCTGGCACCACAGCTGCGTGCCGTCCAGGATCCCGGGCAGGAAGTGGGCCTTCTGCCCCGGTGTGCCGAACATCAGCAGGGTGGGTCCGAGCAACTGCTCGCCGATGTGCCCGACGCGGCCGGGCGCGCCGGCCCGGGCGTACTCCTCGTGGAAGATCACCTGGCGCTGCCAGGACAGCCCCCGCCCGCCGTCGGCCTCCGGCCAGCCGAGCCCGATCCACCCGTCGCGCCCGAGCCGGCGCTCCCAGGCCTTGCGGGCCTCGACGTGCTCGTGCTCGCGGCCGGGCCCGCCCGCGTCGACCAGCTCGGCGAACTCCCCGCCCAGCTCGCGGACCAGCCAGCCGGCGACCTCGCGGCGGAAGGCCTCGTCGGCGTCGTCGAAGCGCGGGTCCACCTCAGCCCGCCCCGTAGACCGGGGTGGGCGGCTCGGCCTCGGCGATCAGATCGAGAACCGCCTTGCCCGCCTCGGCGACCTCCCAGCGCCGCCCCCGCTCGCGGCGCGGGCCGTAGCGCCACCCGTCGGCCAGCCCGATGCGCCCGCCCTCGACCTCGAAGACCCGACCGGTGACCCCGCCCGCCTCCTCCGAGCCGAGCCACACGACCAGCGGGGAGACGTTCTCCGGCGCCATCGCGTCGAACCCGTCCGCGCGCGGAGCCATCATCTCGGCGAACACGGTCTCGGTCATCGGGGTGCGCGCCGAGGGCGCCAGCGCGTTGGCGGTGACCCCGTAGCGGGCGAGCTCGGCCGCCGCGACACAGGTCAGCCCGAGCACCCCGGCCTTGGCCGCCGAGTAGTTGCCCTGCCCGACGCTGCCCATGAGGCCCGCTCCGGAGCTGGTGTTGATGATCCGCCCGCTGACCGGTCGGCCGGCCTTGGCCTGCGCCCGCCAGTGCGCGGCGGCGTGGCGCAGCGGGCAGAAGTGGCCCTTGAGGTCGACCCGAAGGACCTCGTCCCACTCCCGCTCGCTCATCCCGACGAGCATCCGGTCGCGCACCAGCCCGGCGTTGTTGACCAGGACGTGCAGGTCGCCGAAGCGCTCCACGGCCGTCCCGACGAGCGCTTCGGCGTAGTCCCAGTCGGCCACGTCACCGACCGAGGCGATCGCCGAGCCGCCGTCCCCGGTGATCGCGGCGGCGACGGCCTCGGCCGCCGGGCCGACGTCGTTGACCACGACGTCGTAGCCCTCGGCCGCGAAGGCGCGCGCGTGCGCGCGGCCCAGTCCCTGGCCGGCGCCCGTGACGACGACGACCCGGCCCATCAGGAACCCCCCTCGGAGTCGCGCCGGGCGTCGCGCATGCTGCGCGCGTCCTGCCCGGCCAGCGAGTCGGCGCCGACCTCGGCGTTGTGCGCGTGCGCGAGGTGGTGCAGCCCGAACACCGAGTCCATCCCGGCCGCCTGGCCCATCAGGTCCTCGGCCTGGTTGACCGCCTTCTTGGTCAGCGCCAGCCCCAGCCGGGGCATCGCGGCGATCCGCTGCGCGGTCGAGAGCGTGTACTCCTCCAGATCGGCGCGCGGCACGACGTGGTTGACCATCCCCCAGGACAGCGCCCGCTGCGCGTCGATCCGCTCCCCCAGGTACAGGAACTCCTTGGCCCGGCGCGGCCCCATCACCCACGGGTGGGCGAAGTACTCGACGCCGGGGATGCCCATCCGCACCACCGGGTCGGCGAAGAAGGCGTCGTCGGCCGCGACGATGAAGTCGCAGACCCAGGCCAGCATCAACCCGCCCGCGATGCAGGCCCCGTGCACCTGGGCGATCACCGGCTTGGGCAGCTCCCGCCACCGCCGGCACATGCCGAGGTAGACCTCGGACTCGCGGGCCAGCCGGGACTCGGCGCCGGGCTTGCCGACGTGGTCCCACCACAGCCCGGCCCGGCGCGGGAACGAGGTGTCGGTGTCGCGGTCGGGGGTGCCGATGTCGTGCCCGGCGCTGAAGTGCTTGCCGGCACCGCGCAGGACGATCGCGCGGACCTCGTCGTCCTCGGCGGCCCGGTAGAAGGCCTCGTCGAGGGCGTAGGTCATCGCCGAGTTCTGCGCGTTGCCGTAGCGCGGGCGGTTCATCGTGACCAGCGCGACGGCACCGGCGGTCTCGTACCGGACGACGGGTTCGGTGGCGGTCATCGGCTCTCCTCGTCGGGGCTCCCGGCACCGCGTCGCGTGCCGTTGCAGGTCGGGTCCACCGCTCACCGCCCGAACGTGTCGCGGACCTCGTCGGCGACGCCGGAGAGGTTCAGCTCGAAGGTGAAGCCCTGCTCGTAGCGGTAGCTGCGCCGCACGTCCCACGGGTCGATGCCGTTGAGCGACTCCTTGGCCGCGCGGATGATCACCGGCGACTTGGCCGCGATCTCCCCGGCCAGGGCGAGCGCGGTCGCGCGCAGCTCCGCGCGGTCGACGACGCTGTGCACCGACCCGAAGGCGTGCAACTGCGCCGCCGTCGCCGGCTTGGCGGTGTAGACCATCGCCCGCGCGAGGTGCTGGGGCACCAGCCGCGACAGGTGGGTCGCGGCGCCGAGCGCGCCCCGGTCGACCTCGGGCAGCCCGAAGGTGGCGTCGGTGCTGGCCACGATCACGTCCGCGTTGCCGACCAGCCCGATCCCGCCGCCCAGGCAGTAGCCGTGCACCGCCGCGATCACCGGGACGGGGCACTCGTAGACCGCGGCGAACGCGGCGGCGCAACCCCGGTTCACCCCGATGATGGCCGAGGCGTCCGGGCAGGCCTGCAACTCCTTGATGTCCACGCCGGCGTTGAAGCCGCGACCCTCCGCGCGCAGCACGACGACGCGGGTGGCCGGGTCCGCGCCGGCGGCGGTGAGCGCGTCGGCGAGGGCGAACCAGCCGGCCGCGGTGAGGGCGTTGACCGGGGGCGCGTCCATGACCACCTCGACGACGCCCTCGATGACGCCCTCGATGCCGCCCTCGATGCCGCTGTCGCCGGTCCGCGTGCTGATCCCGTGCACGGCCGTCTCCTCTCAGGGGTGCTGGCTGGAGACCGAGACGACCTCCCCGGTCAGGTACGTCGAGTAGTCGCTGGCCAGGAACGCGATCACGGTGGCGACCTCCCACGGCTCGGCGGCGCGGCCGAACGCCTCGCGGGCCGCGAGCTCGTCGAGCAGCTCCGGCGACGCCGTCCGCGACAGGAACGGGTGCGCGGCGATGCTCGGCGCCACCGCGTTGACCCGGATGCCAAGGTGGGCGACGTCGAGCGCGGAGCAGCGGGTCAGCGCCATCACCCCGGCCTTGGCCGCGGCGTAGTGGGCCTGGTCCTTCTGGGCCCGCCAGCCGACGACCGAGGAGTTGTTGACGACCACCCCCGAGCGCTGCTCGGCCATCACCCGCAGCGCGGCCCGCGTGCAGCGGAACGTGCCCGTCAGCGTCACGTCCAGCACCCGGGACCACTGCTCGTCGGTCATCTCCAGCACGCTGGCGCTGCCGCCGAGCCCGGCGTTGTTGACCAGGACGTCGAGCCGGCCGAAGGTGTCCACGGTCGCCGCGACCATCCGCTGCACCTGGTCCTCGATCGTGACGTCGCAGGCGACCGCGAAGGGCTCCTCCCCGGTCACCTCGGCGAGCGCCTCGGCGGTCTCGGCCAGCCGGCGCTCGTGCCGGTCGCTGATCGCGACCCGGGCGCCCTCCTGCAGGCAGCGCCGCGCGGTGGCCGACCCGATCCCGGTGCCGGCGGCCGCGGTGACCAGCACGGTCTTGCCGGTGAGCAACCCGTGGCCCGCGGGCGCGGTCATGGCGTCGCGCCCGTCGCACCGAGCCGGGCCAGGGTCGCGCCGGCCTCGGCCACGATGCGCTCGACCAGCTCGGCGCAGGAGGGCAGCTCGTCGATCAGGCCGGTGACCTGCCCGCTGGCCAGGCTGCCGACCTCGACCCGGCCCTCGACCATGCCCGTGCGGATCATCATCGGCGTGTTGGCGGCCATCAGCACGCCCGCCCAGCCCAGGTCGCGCCGGCGGCGGAGGGCCAGGCCCTGGCGCACCACCTCGGGCCAGCTGGCGCCGACCGCGCGCTTGAGCTGCACTGCGCTGCGCACCGACCGGACCACCGCCCGCGGACCCGGGCGGCCGCCCGCGATGAGCCGCTCGACCATCGGGGTGCGCAGGACCCGCTGCGGCACCCCGTCGATCCGGTCGGTCACCACCGTGCCGTCCATCCCCGCGTCCAGGTAGGCCTGCTTGACCCGGGGCGGGACGGTGCTGTCGGAGGTGAGCAGGAACCGGGTGCCCATCGCGACCGCGTCCGCGCCGTAGGCGAGGGCGGCGACCAGGCCCCGCCCGTCGAAGAACCCGCCGGCGGCGATCACCGGGATGTCGACGGCGTCGACGACCTGGGGCAGCAGCAGGCTGGTCGGCACCCGCCCGGTGTGCCCGCCGCCCTCGCCGCCCTGCACGAGCACCGCGTCGGCTCCCCACGCGGCGACCTTCTCCGCGTGCCGGCGCGCCCCGACCGACGGGACGACCACGACCCCGGCGTCCTTGAGCAGGCCGAACACGTGCCGCTTCGGGGCCATCGCGAACGAGGCCACCGCCACCCCGTGCTCGACCAGGGCCCGCGCCCGCTCCTCGACGTCCGGCGCGGTGCCCACCAGGTTCACCCCGAACGGGGCCCCGGTGCGCTCCCGCACCGCCCGGATGCCCTCGACCATCTCCGCGCGCGAGATCGTGCCGCTGGCCAGGATGCCCAGCGCACCCGCGTTCGCCGTCGCCGCGGTCAGCTCCGGCCCGGACACCCAGCCCATCCCGGTCTGCACGATCGGGTACCGGACCCCGACCAGCTCGGTGAGGCGGGTGCGCAGGGCCCTCACCGGGGACGCACCTCGCGCTCGCGCAACCCGCGGGGGTCGATGACCTCGCGGATCAGCGCCAGCTCCGCCGCCGTGGGCAGCGGGGTGGTCGTCACGTCCTCGGCCAGCGCGAGGTCGAACCCGGTGGCCGCGACGACCTCGTCGACACCCACGCCCGGGTGCGTCGAGACCAGCCGCATCGCCCCGTCCGGACCGGCGAAGTCGAGCACCGCGAGGTCGCTGACGACGCGGCGCAGGTCGAGGAACTCCGCCGCGGTCGGCCCGGCCTGCGCGGCGCGGTCGTGACCGATGCCGCACACGACGTCGACCCGCTCGACGAACACCCGCGGGCTGTGCCGGCGCACCCAGTAGCTGGTGGCGTGGTTGGTCGTGTTGCCCGGCGCACCGCGCATGCCCAGCAGCGCGCGCGTGGGCCGGTCGAACGGGCCGATCGCGGACAGGTTCGCGTTGCCGAAGCGGTCGACCTGGACCGGGCCCATCATGACGTGGCGCCGCCCGGCCCAGCAGATGTCGAACACCGCCCGGTAGGGCAGCCAGCCCTCCAGCTCGTCCGGGGCGGCATCGACCGCCCACACGCCCGCCGCCAGCGCCGCCTCGCCGTCGGTGAGCAGCAGGTCGGGGTCGGTGGTGGCGCGGGCCAACCGGGCACCGATGGACGGGATCACGGTGATCGGGCTGGCCAGGATCTCCCCGTCGTCCCGCCACGCCCGCGCGCACGCGACGGCGCAGACCTCCGCGAGCGTCGCGGTGGCGGCACCGGCCTCCACGACGTCGGTCATGCCGTCGCCCCCACCGCGCGCTGGTAGCGCTGCTCGTCGCCGGCCAGGTAGCGCTCGACGAACGCCGCCCACGCCGCCGGGTCGCCCGCCGCGTCGGCGTAGGCCTTCTGGAACGCCTCGTCGCGGCCGTAGTCGGGCGCGCAGGAGGTGAAGTGCGCCCCGTGCGGGGCGTGCACCACCCCGTGGGTGTGCCAGCGCTGGATCAGCACGCTCTGCGGCGGACCGCCGGCCATCAGCTCCGCGGTCGGCACGACCCGTTCGGCCGAGACGTAGGCCCGCTCCGCCGCCTGGCAGAACAGGTCGTCGAAGTACGGGTCGGGGCCCAGGTACTGGGCGTTGCCCGCGGCGTCGGCGCGGTTCATGTGGACCAGCGCGGCGTCGAGCCGCAGCGCCGGCATGGCCAGCAGCTCCTCGTCGCCGTAGGGCGAGCGCACGGTGCGCAGGTCGGGGTTGAAGCGGCGCACGTCCGAGGCGAGCCCGGCGCGCGTCGGCAGGAAGGGCAGCCGGTTGGCCGCCGCCCGCAGCCCCCACTGCAGCATGCCCTCGTCGTACTCCGTGAAGCGCACGCCGCCGCGCTCGCGGGCGGCGCGGAAGTGCGGTTCGAGGGGGATCGAGTCCAGCGACACGAAGCCGTAGACCAGGTGGCGCACCTTGCCCGCGGCCAGCAGCAGCCCGGCGTCCGGGCCGCCGTAGGTGACCAGGGTGAGGTCGCTGACGTCGGACCGCAGCAGTGCCCTGACCAACGACATCGGCTTGCGCCGCGACCCCCAGCCGCCGATGCCGATCGTCATCCCGGACCTCAGCCGCGCGACGACGTCCGCCTCGGTCATGAGCTTGTCGACCATGCCACCACCCCGTCCCCCGCGACGACGTCGGCCGGACTGTACACGAGCAAGCGCTTGGTTGGAGCGCCGCGCGATCACCGGCCCGACGGTCCCGTGTAGCCTCGGCGACGAGCAAGCGCTTGGCAACCGTCGACGAGGAGCATCCGTGGCAGCACAGGGGGACCGCCGGTCGGCGATCCTGCGGTGCTCCGCCGATCTGTTCGCCAAGCAGGGCGTGGCCTCCACGACGGTCCGCCAGATCGCCGACGAGGTGGGAGTGCTCTCCGGCAGCCTCTACCACCACTTCCCGTCCAAGGACGCGATCGTCAACGAGATCGTGACCGCCTACCTCGACCAGCTCCTGAGCCGCTACCGCGAGGTCATGCGGGGCGAACGGGCCCCCCGGGAACGCCTGGAGCAGCTCATCGCCGCGTCGCTGCTCACCGCGGAAAGCGAGCCGAGCGCCACGCTCATCTACCAGAACGAGATGAGCTACATCCGCGAGCTGCCGCAGTACGAGGCCGTGAAGGCGGCCGCGGCCGAGGTGCAGCAGACGTGGATGACGGTGATCGAGCAGGGGCGGGCGGACGGGACGTTCCGCGACGACATCGACCCGCGGGTGTTCTACCGGTTCGTGCGCGATGCCGTGTGGCTGTCGGTGCGGTGGTACCGGGCCGAGGGGCCCTACACCGTCTCGCAGCTCGCGGCCGACTGCGCCTCGATCTTCCTGGACGGCTACGCGGCGTTCGAGGACTGACCTCCTAGCCCGCCGCCCCGGCCGCGGCCCGGTCCGCCCGGCGTACCTCGCAGCCCTGGCGTGTTCTCACAGACCCAGCGGTGTCCTCGCAGCCCGCCGGCGCCCTGCGACAACCCACCCAACGCTGCGCCACCCACCCAGCGCTGCGAGGACCGGCCCCCACCTCCGCGGACCGTCTTCGCAGAGTCGCCATGGTCTGAGCAGAGTCCACAGCACCTGCGAAGACCCCACCGCCCCTGCGAAGACGAACCCGAGCCCAGCCCGGGACCGAACGGGAAGCCCGGAACCTCCCCACGCCCCCTGCTCGATCAGAGGTCGCCCTCCGCGTAGGAGCCGCCGGAGGCCCCTGGAACACCGGCCCAACCGGAGACCCCCGCGGCAACCTCCCCGAGTTATCGTCCGCCGGTGAGCACCGCCGCCGAACCGGTACCCCCGCTGTGGCTCGACCTCGACGGAGCCCACAACGTCCGCGACGTCGGCGGCCTCCGCGCCGGCCAGCACACCGTCCGACCGGGGGTACTCCTGCGCGGCGACCACCTCGAAGACCTCTCGCCCGCCGCGGCCGCCCAGCTGTGCGACGCCACCGGGCTGCGGGCGGTCGTCGACCTGCGTGCGGTCGAGGAGGGGCCGGAGCCGGGGGGCTGGATGGCGGGGCGGGCGGTGGAGCGGCTGCACCTGCCGCTGGTCGACCTGACCCGGGTCAGCGCCGACGCGCCGCTGCAGCGCCCGGACGGCGGGATCGACTTCACCGCGGCCTACGGGCGGATGCTCGCCGGGGCCGGGCCCGCGCTGGTCGAGATCCTGCGGTTCGTCGTGGCGCCCGGACGGGTGCCGGTGCTCGTGCACTGCGCGGCCGGCAAGGACCGCACCGGGATCGCGGTGGCGCTGCTGCTGGCCGCGGCCGGCGTCGACGAGGACGACATCGCCGCCGACTACGCGGCGACCGGGCTGCGGATGGTGCGGGTGCGGCGGGCGATGCTGGCCCGCGGCGGGTACGCGAACATCCCGGTCACCGGCGAGTCGGCGCCGCTGGACGAGGCGCCGATCCGGGCCGTGCTGGGCGCCGTGCGCGGGGAGGGCGGGAGCGCGGAGTACCTGCGCCGCCACGGCGCCACCGACGACGACCTGGCCCGGTGGCGCGCGCTGATCCTCGGCTGAGCGCTGTCCCGTCCTGCTCAGCGGAACGGCCCGTACCGGTGGCGGGCGGGGCTGGCTAGCGTCCCGGCCAGATGGCGCCCGCGGACCGGGCGCGGCCGGACGACGAGAGGCCTCCCATGCCGGACCGTTCCGCCGACACCGTCGCGCTGCCCACCGAGACCGACGTCGTGGTCGTCGGCTCCGGGGCCGCCGCCCTGACCGGCGCCTACACCGCGGCCGCGCGGGGCCTGCGGGTGCTGGTGGTGGAGAAGACCGGGTACCTCGGCGGCACCAGCGCCTACTCGGGCGCGACGATCTGGCTGCCGGGCAACGGCGTGCTGGTCCGCTCGGGCGTGGCCGACACCGTCGAGGACGGCCTGGAGTACCTGCGCCACACCGTCGGCGACCGCACCCCCGCCGAGCTGCGGGAGGCCTACGTGCGCACCGGGCCCGAGCTCGTCGAGTTCCTGGAGCGCGACCCGGACGTCGAGTTCGAGGCGCTGGCCTTCCCGGACTACTTCGACGCCCCCGGCCGGGGCCTGCCGATGGGGCGCGGGATCTGCCCGCTGCCCCTGCGCGGCGACCGCCTCGGCGACCGGCTCGACCAGCTGCGCCCCACGATCGCCGCCGACCAGTACGACCAGCCGGTCAAGCGCGGCACGCTGTTCGGCGGGCAGGCGCTGGTCGGGCGGCTCCTGCTCGCCCTCGACCGCACCGGCAACGCCGCGATCCGCACCGGTGCGGCGCTGCACTCATTGGTCCTGGACCACGGACGTGTCACCGGCGTGCGCGTCGGGCCGGACGGCGCGGGGTCGGTCGGCGCCCGGGTCGGTGTGCTCGTCGCGGCCGGCGGCTACGAGTGCGATCCCGAGCGCCGCCGGGCGCTGCACGGCCTGCCCGGCGCGGACTGGACCTCCGCCGCCCCGGGGTCGAACACCGGTGACGCGCTGGCCGCGCTGCAGGGCGTCGGGGCCGCCGTCGACCTGCTCGACGAGGCCTGGTGGTGCCCGGCGACGCTGTTCCCGAACGGGCGCGCCGCGTTCACCCTCGGCCTGCAGGGCGGCATCTTCGTCGGCCCCGACGGCGCGCGCTTCGGCAACGAGTCGCTGCCCTACGACCGCATGGGCCACCTGCTGCACGAGCGGATGCGCCGGCACGGCCCGGACGCCGGGTTCTGGTGGGTGTTCGACTCGCGGACCCCGAGCGTGCCCGGGATCTGCCAGCCGATGCCCGACCCGGAGCGGTTCCGGGCCGCGGGCCTGTGGCACAGCGCCGGCACCGCGCACGAGCTGGCCGCGGCGATCGGCGTGCCGGCGGATGCACTGCGGGGGACCGTCGAGCGGTTCAACGGTTTCGCCCGCGCCGGCGCCGACGCCGACTTCCACCGCGGCGAGGACGACTACGACCGGTTCTTCGCCACCGGCACCGGCCCCAACCCCGCCCTGGTGCCGCTGGAGCGGGGCCCGCTGCACGCGGTCCGGATCGTGCTCGGCGACCTCGGCTCGAAGGGCGGGGCCCGCATCGACCCCTCCGGGCGGGTGCTCGACGGCGAGGGGCGGCCCATCCCCGGGCTGTACGCGGCGGGCAACTCCGCGGCGTCGGTCGCCGGGCACGTCTACCCCGGCCCGGGGGTGCCGCTCGGGTCCGGCATGGTCTTCGCCTACCGGGCGGCGACCGCCATGCGGGAGGCGACTCAACCGGTGGGCTGAACCGCCGGGTACCCGCGGACCGGCCCGCCGAGGCGCGCGCGGCGGCGGGCCGAGGACAGGCGCGGCTCGGCGAGCAGCACGGCGAGGGCGCCCAGGCTGAGCAGCGCGCCGGCCAGGGCCGTGCCACGCACCCCGAGCGGCAGGAGCGCGGCGCCGAGCAGGGCGCCGCCGGCGATCCCGACGTTGAACGCCGTCGACATGCCCGCGGAGGCCATGTCCGTGCCGTCCGGGGCGACGGCCAGCACCCGGGCCCCCAGCACCGCCGTCAGCGCCGACAGGCTCAGGCCGGCGACCGCGACGGCCGCCGCCGCGACGACGGGCACCGCCCCCAGCAGGAACTGCGCGCCGAGCGCGACCGCCTGCAGGCCGACCACGGCGGTCATCGTCAGCCACGGGTTCCGGTCGACGACCGCGCCGACGGCCAGCACGCCGAGCACGCCGCAGACCCCGCGCACGAGCAGCAGCGGCCCGACGGCGGCGAGCGCGAAGCCGCCGACCTCGACCAGGAACGGGCTGACGTAGGTGAACGCGGTGAGCGCGCCCGCGACGGCGAGCGCCGTGGAGGCCAGCAGGGCGAGGTAGCGGCCCCGGTCCGGGTCCGTCCCGCGGTCGGCCGACCCGCCACCGCGGGCGGTGTCGGGCAGCAGCGTGGCCACGACCAGCAGCGGGACCAGGCCGAGCGCGGCCACGGCCAGGAACGCGGCGCGCCAGTCGACCACCTGCCCGAGCCACGTGCCCGCCGGGACCCCGACGACCGCGGCCAGCGAGCTGCCGGCGTAGAGGATCGACAGCGCGCGGCCGCGGGCAGGCGCCGGGACCAGTGCGGCCGCCGTCGGGGTGACCGTCGACCAGAACAGGGCCTGGCTGAGCGCGACGACCAGCCGGGAGGCCAGCAGCAGCGGGTAGGCGTCGGCGAGCGCGCTCACGGTCGTGCCGACCGCGGAGACGCCGAGCAGCACGGCCAGCAGCCGGCGCCGGCGGATGCGCCGGGTCCAGCGGGTGAGCGGGATCGTGGCGACCACCACGACCAGGCCGTAGCCGGTGACCAGCAGCCCCACGGCGGCCTGTGCGACGTCGAGGTCGGAGGCCATCAGCGGCAGCAGGCCGATGGGCAGGGTCTCGGTGGTGACGAAGACGAACGTGGACAGCGCCAACGCGAACAGCGTGATCACCGACCGGGCGGGACCGAGCGACATGCTTCCCCCTTGATGGCGTTTTGATGGTAGCTCGGACGTTACCGGGGAGCACCGACAATCCACTACCGCCATGGGGGTTTCATGGTGGTAGCTTCTGGGGGTGGGTCCGTTGAACGTCGTCGGCGGGCACGTGGCGCTCGACCTGGTGAACACCGTCGAGCCGCGCGTGCCCGGCGGAACGGTGGGCACGGACCACCTCGGGACCCCCGACGACCTGGCGCGGTGGGCAGTGCGGGGGGCGCTGCTCGACGACGAGGAGGCCGAGCGCGTGCGCCGGGCCTGGACGGACGGCGACGGCGGCGCCCGCGCCCACGCGGCGACCCTGGAGATCCGCGAGGCGACCTACGCCGTGCTGCTCACCCAGCTCGGTGCCGCCGACGGGGCGAACGCCGCGCTCGACGTGCTGGTCGGGCACTGGCGCCGGGCGATGGGGCGCTCGACGCTGTCCTTCGCAAGCACCGACGACCGCCTGCGGGTGGGCACCGACCCGGAGCTGGTCGTCCCCGACCGCCTCGCGCACGCCGCGGTGGCGCTGCTGCGCACCCTGGACGTCCGCCAGCTCAAGGCGTGCCCGCTCGACGAGGGCGGCTGCGGCTGGCTGTTCCTGGACCGCAGCCGCAACGGCTCGCGGCGCTGGTGCTCGATGGGCGACTGCGGCACCCGGGCGAAGTCCCGGCGGCTCACCGAGCGGCGCCGGGGCGCCCGCAGCGGCGTGCCTCAGTCGTCGTAGGTCACCTCGACCTCGTCGGACACCGGCCTCGACTGGCACGCCAGCACCCAGCCGTCGTCGAGGTCCTCCTGCTCCAGCACCTCGTTGTGGGCCATCGCGACCGCACCGGAGCGCAGCCTGCAGGAGCAGGCGCTGCACGCGCCCTCCCGGCAGGAGTAGGGGGCGTCCAGGCCGGCCTCGCGCAGCAGGTCGAGCAGGAGGGTCGAGCGCGGCCAGTCCAGCTCGTGGCGCCCGCCGTCGATCGTCACGACGAGGCGGGCGGTGGGGTCGGCGGCCGCGTCGATCTCCTGGGCCTCGGCCGGTTCGGCGAACGGGTCCGACGACAGCGACAGGTACCGCTCCAGGACCACCCGGTCCGCCGGCACGCCCGCCTCGGCGAGCGCCGCGACCACGGCCGCCATGAACGGGGCGGGCCCGCAGACGAACGCGGCCTCGCGGTCGCGGTGGGGCTCGGCGAGATCGCGCAGCCGGGCGACGGTGGGCAGCCCCTCCGCGCTCTCCAGCAGGTGCCGCAGCACCATCCGCCCCGGGTAGCGCGCGGCCAGCTCCCGCAGCCGGTCGGCGAAGATCACCGACTGCTCGTCGCGGTTGGCGTAGCAGAGCACCACCGTCCCGGAGCCGCGCTCCAGCACCGACCGGGCGATCGACATGATCGGCGTGATGCCGCTGCCCCCGGCGAACAGCAGCAGGTCGGCGTCGAGCGAGGCCGGGGTGAAGCGCCCGGCCGGCGGCAGTGCCTCCAGCTCGTGGCCGGGACGCAGGTTGTCGCAGATCCAGTTGGACACCGCGCCGCCGGCCACCCGCTTGACCGTGACGGTCAGGTGCTCGTCGAGCCCGGGCACGCCGGCCAGCGAGTAGCAGCGGGCCGCCGTGCGCCCGCCGCTGCCGGGCACGCGCACCGTGAGGAACTGGCCGGGGGCGTAGCGGAAGCGCTCGGCGTGCTCCGGCGGCACCTCCAGCACGACCGAGCGCGCGTCGGCCGTCTCCACGACGACCTCGCGCACCCGCAGCCGGCAGCCCCCGCGGACACCGGCGGTACCGGCCTGCTCGGGGGTCGTGGTCACGGCTCGACGCTAGGGAGCCCCGCTCGACCGCGGCCATCCGGCCTCCCGGTCAGTGGGAGCGCCGGTGGGTTCGCCCGCGGCGGGTCCCTAACGTCGGTCGCGCCGCCCGCCGCGCCCGGACCGTCGCGGGCGCACCGGAGCGCGGATCGGGCAGGGAGGCACCGATGACGCACGAAGTCGTGCACCAGGTGGAGGCACTCGCCCCCCGCCTGGCCGCGGCCGCCGCCGAGACCGAACGGCTGGGCAGGCTCTCGGCCGACTCGGTCGCGGTGGTCAAGGAGGCGGGCGTCATGCGCCTGCTGCAGCCCAAGGACTTCGGCGGCTTCGCCGCGCACCCGCGCGACTTCGCCGAGGCCGTCATGGCGGTGGCCGCGCACTGCGGCTCGACCGGCTGGGTGTGCGGGGTCGGCGGGCTGCACCCGTGGGAGATGGCGCTGTGCGACCGCAGGCTGCAGGAGGAGGTCTGGGGCACCGACCCGGACACCTGGATCGCCTCGCCGTACATGCCCAGCGGGGTCGCCGTGCCCACCGACGGCGGCTACCTCCTCACCGGGCACTGGCAGTTCTCCTCCGGCACCGACCACTGCGACTGGATCTTCCTGGGGGCCGCGGTCGGCGACGCGGAGGGCAAGCCGCTGCGGCCGCCGAAGGTGCTGCACGTGGTGCTGCCCCGCGCGGATTACACGATCGTCGAGGACTCCTGGAACGTTGTGGGGCTTTCCGGCACGGGCAGCAAGGACGTCGTCGTCGACGGCGCGTTCGTCCCCGGCTACCGCACCATCAGCGCGGCCGAGGTGGCCGAGGGCGAGCTGGCCGCCGAGCGCGCCGGGCGCACCGACACGGTGTACCGGCTGCCGTTCTGGTCGATGTTCCCGCTGGGCATCACCGCCGCGGTCATCGGCATCACCGAGGGCCTGCTGCGCGAGCACTACGCCTACCAGCGCGACCGCGTCTCGGTGTACGGGACCAGGATCAAGGAGGACCCGTACACGCTCTACGCCATCGGCGAAGCGGCGGCCGAGATCGCCGCGGCGCGCACCCAGCTGCTCGACGGCATCTCCCGGGCCTACGACGTGGCCGAGGCGGGCAAACCGGTCACCTTCGAGCAGCGCGCGATCATCCGGCGCAACCAGACGCGCAGCGCCTGGCGGGCGGTGCGGGCCGGCGACGAGATCTTCGCCCGCTCCGGCGGCAACGCGCTGCGCCTGGACAAGCCGATGCAGCGGTTCTGGCGCGACTCGCACGCCGGGCTGCACCACGCCATCCACGTGCCCGGCCCGGCCTACCACCTCGCGGCGTTGGTCGGGATGGGCGTCGAGCCCGCCCCGCACCAGCGCATCACCACCTGACCGCCGGAGAGCCGATGACCTCCACCACCGCCCCCGGCCTCGACCGGGAAGGGACCAGCCGCACTCTCGACGGGCCGGAGCGCATGCACTACCACCGCGCCGGCTCGGAGAGCGGCACCGCGCCGGGCGTGCTGCTGCTGCACGGCTCCGGGCCGGGGGTGAGCGGCTGGGCCAACTTCGGCCCGAACGTCACGGCGTTCGCCCGCGAGCGCACCGTCGTCATCCCCGACCAGCCCGGCTTCGGCGCCAGCTACCGCCCCGACCTGACCACCCCGTACATGCGGACCTCCGCGGCGGCCGCGCTGCGGGTGCTCGACGCCGAGGGGCTCGACCGGGTGGACGTGGTGGGCAACTCGCTGGGCGGGTCGGTGGCCGTCGAGCTCGCCCTGACCCACCCCGACCGCGTCCGCCGGCTCGTGCTCATGGGGCCCGGCGGCATCGCGCCGCCGCTGCTGGCGCCCCAGCCCACCGAGGGCATCCGGCTGCTGGTCGAGTTCTGCGAGGACCCGACCCGCGAGCGGCTGGTCGGCTGGATGCGGGCGATGGTCGGCGACCAGCGCTTCCTCACCGAGGAGCGCATCGAGGAGCGCTGGCGCGCGGCGTCGGCGCCCGGCGGCGTCGACTTCGTGCGCGACTTCTACCGCGCGGCCATGGCCGCGATGCGCTCGAACCGGGTGCCGGGGGTGCCGGTCTGGGCGCGGCTGGGCGAGATCCGGCAGCCGACGCTGCTCACCTACGGCCGCGACGACCGGGTGACACCGCTGGAGACCGCGCTGCACCCGCTGCGCGCCATCCGCGACGCGGAGCTGCACGTCTTCGGCGGCTGCGGGCACTGGGCCATGCAGGAGCGCCAGGTCGAGTTCGAGCGGGTGGTGCTGGAGTTCCTCGGCCGCGAGGCCACCAAGGAGGAGACCTGATGAGCGACGTCCGGGCACTCGGGTACGTCCGGGTGCGCGCCACCGACATGACCGCCTGGAAGGAGTTCGCCGGCGAGGTCATCGGCTTCGCGCTCGGCGACGGCCCCGAGGAGGGGGCGCTCTACCTGCGGATCGACGAGCGGCCGGCGCGGTTGGTGATCCTGCCCGGCGACGAGGACCGGGTCGAGGCCGTCGGCTGGGAGGTCGGCGACCGGGCCGCGCTGGCCAGGGTGCAGGCCGCGGTCGAGGGCGCCGGGCTCGCGGCCAAGGCGCTGACCGCGGAGGAGACCGGCGTCCGGCGCGTCGAGGCCGGGTTCGCCTTCGAGGCGCCCGGCTCCACCCCCACCGAGGTCTTCCACGGCGCCGCGCTGGACCACTCCCCGCTGGCCACGCCGTTCGGCAACCGGTTCGTCGCGGGGGAGCTCGGCCTGGGCCACGTCGTCGTCCCGGTCGACGACATCAACGGTGCGTTCGACTTCTACACCGACACCCTCGGCTTCCGCAGCCGCGGTGCGTTCCGGCTGCCGGCCCCGCCGGAGTACGGGCCGATCCGGCTGCGGTTCATGGGCGTCAACCCCCGCCACCACAGCCTGGCGATCATGCCGTCGCCCGGGCTGAAGCCGCCGGCGCTGGTCCACATCATGGTCGAGTGCGAGACGCTCGACGAGGTCGGCCGGGCGCTCGACCGGCTGACCGCCAAGCGCTACCACCTGTCGTCGACGCTGGGGCGCCACACCAACGACAAGATGGTGTCGTTCTACGTGCGCACCCCCGGAGGTTGGGACCTGGAGGTCGGCTGCGACGGCGCCCTCGTCGACGACGAGCACTACTCGGCCGAGGAGATCACCGCCGACAGCTACTGGGGGCACCGCTGGGACTTCGCCGGCAGGGAGGTGTGAGCGGCAGGCTCGACGGGCGCCGGGTCCTGGTCACCGGCGCGGCGTCCGGGATCGGGCGGGCCTGCGCGCTGCGCCTGCTCGACGAGGGCGCCACCGTCTGCGGGGCCGACGTCGTCGAAACCGGGCTGACGGAGACCGCGGCGCTCGCCGAGGTCGCGGGCACCGGCGCGCGGTTGAGCACCGAGCGGCTCGACGTGTCGGACGAGGCCGCGGTGGGCGCGACCACCGGGGCGGTGCTCGCCCGGCTCGGCGGGCTCGACGCGCTGGTCAACGCGGCCGGCATCCTGCGCGCCGGGCACACCCACGACTTCGCGCTCGACAGCTGGGAGCGGATCATCGCGGTCAACCTGACCGGGACGTTCCTGACGACCAGGGCCGCGCTGCCCGCTTTGCTGGAGGCCAGGGGTGTGGTGGTCAACTTCAGCTCCACCTCGGCCGACTTCGGGCACCCCTACATGGCGGCCTACGCGGCCAGCAAGGGCGGGATCGACGCGTTCACGCACTCGCTGGCCGTCGAGTACGCCAAGCGCGGGCTGCGCGCGGTCGCGCTGCAACCCGGCAGCATCGACAGCGGGATCACCCGCGCCACCGCCGACGACCTGCCCACCGACGTCGACTGGACCCTGTTCGGCCGGCTGATGCCGCTGCTCGGGAAGGGCATGGCCGACCCGGGCGTGGTCGCCGCGGTGGTGGCCATGCTCGTCTCCGACGACGGCCGGTTCATCACCGGCACCGGCATCCGCGTCGACGGCGGCACCCACGCCTGACCCTTCTCGCCCGCGAGGTTGTCATGCCCGCCAAGAAGCCCACGAAGAAGCTGCCCGCGGCGATCGTCGGACCGGGCCACATCGGCACCGACCTGCTGGCCAAGCTGCGCCGCAGCGACCTGATCGACGTGCGCCACGTCGTCGGCGTGGTGGAGTCCACCGGCCTGGCGGCGGCCCGCGAGCTGGGCATCGCCACCAGCACCGGGGGCGTGGACTGGCTGCTGGCCCAGGACCCGCCGCCGCGGATCGTGTTCGAGGCGACCTCGGCGAAGGCGCACGCGGCCAACGCGCCGCGCTACGCCGCGGCGGGCATCCAGGCCGTCGACCTCACCCCGGCGCACCTGGGCCCGATGGTGTGCCCGCCGGTGAACCTCGGCGAGCACGTCGACGCCCCGAACATCTCGATGATCACCTGCGGCGGGCAGGCCACCATCCCGGTCGTGCACGCGGTGTCGCGGGTGACCCCGGTCCCCTACGCCGAGATCGTCGCGTCGGTGTCCTCGCGCAGCGCCGGGCCCGGCACCCGGGCCAACATCGACGAGTTCACCCGCACCACGGGGCGGGCGGTGGCCGAGGTCGGCGGGGCCGACCGGGGCAAGGCGATCATCATCCTGAACCCGGTGGAGCCACCGATGATCATGCGCGACACGGTGTTCTGCATGATCGGCGCGGACGCCGACCGCGAGGCGGTCTCCCGCTCGGTGCACGAGGTCGTCGCCGAGGTCCGGCGGTACGTGCCCGGCTACACCCTGCGCGCCGAACCGCAGTTCGACGATCCCCGCCCGTCCTGGCGCGACGCCACCGGTGCGCAGTGCGCGCGGGTCGCGGTGTTCCTGGAGGTCGCGGGCAACGGCGACCACCTGCCGCGCTACGCCGGCAACCTGGACATCATGACCGCGGCGGCCGCGCGGGTCGGCGAGCTCATCGCCGCGCGCCGGCTCGACGCACCCGTCAGGACCGGGCGGGAGGTGTCGGCGTGACCCGCCCGCCGCTGGCCCACGACGTCCGGATCGTCGACACCACGCTGCGCGACGGCAGCCACGCCATGGCCCACCGGTTCACCGAGACCCAGGTGCGCGACACCGTCCGCGCGCTCGACCGGGCCGGGGTGGAGGTCATCGAGGTGACCCACGGCGACGGGCTCGGCGGCTCCTCGTTCAACTACGGCTTCTCGCACACCGACGAGATGACCCTGATCGCCGCGGCCCGCGAGGAGGCGGCGCGGGCCAGGATCGCGGTGCTGCTGGTGCCGGGCATCGGCACCGTGGACGACCTGCGGCGCGCCCGCGACGCCGGCGCCGACGTGGTCCGGGTGGCCACCCACTGCACCGAGGCCGACGTCTCCCCGCAGCACTTCGCGGCCGCGCGCGAGCTGGGCATGGAGACCGTCGGGTTCCTGATGATGGCCCACCGCACGTCGCCGGAGGACCTGGCCAAGCAGGCCCGGATCATGGTCGACGCCGGCTGCCAGGTCCCCTACGTGACCGACTCGGCGGGGGCACTGCTCATGCACGAGGCGAGGGCCCGGTTCGAGGCGCTGGTCGCCGAGGTCGGCGACGAGGCCTGGGTGGGCTACCACGGCCACCAGAACCTGTCCTTCGGCGTGGCGAACTCGGTCATCGCCCACGAGGTCGGCGTGCGCTACGTCGACGGCTCGCTGTGCGCGCTGGGCGCGGGCGCGGGCAACTCCCCCACCGAGGTGCTCGCCGCGGTCTTCGACCGCCTCGGCATCGGCACCGGGCTCGACGTGATGGCGTTGCTGCACGCGGCCGAGGAGGTGGTGCGTCCCTACCTGACCCGGTGGCCGAAGCTCGACCGCAACGCGATCGTTCAGGGCTGGGCGGGGGTCTACTCGTCGTTCCTGCTGCACGCCGAGGCCGCCGCCGAGCGCTACGGCGTGCCCGCGCACGCGATCCTGCGCCGCTGCGGGGAGCTGGGGCTGGTCGGCGGCCAGGAGGACATGATCATCGACGTGGCCCTGCAGCTGGCCGGCTCGACCGCTCCCCGGGTCAGCTGAGCTCGTCCAGGGCCGCGGCGCGCCCGGCCCGGCGGCCGAAGAAGCTGCCCTCGCCGAGGGAGATGCCGCTGGCGTAGCCGCCGGCCGACAGGCCCGCGGCGACCCGGCCGGCGGCGCGCAGGCCGGGGATCGGCTCGGAGTCGACGTCGAGGACCGCCCCGTCGACGTCGGTGCGCAGGCCACCGAGCGGGAAGCCCACCGTGTGCTCGCGCAGGTCGAACACACCCCACGGGGCGCGCAGCGGGCGGACCCAGCGGGCGGCCTTGCGGTGCACCGGGTCCTCGCCGCGCTCGGCGTGGCAGTTGTAGAGCCCGAGGGTGGCGGCCAGGGCACCGGGCGGGATCCCGGCCTCGCGCTCCAGTTCGCCGACGTCGTCGCCGACCCAGGTCGGGCGGGGCGGGATGAGCAGCGCGAGCGGTCCGCCCTGGGCCCTGGCCTCGTCCACGGCCGGCTCGTCGGCGACCAGGAACCCCCGGCTGCCGTGGTGCGAGAGCAGCGCGTGCCCGATCCGCCCCGGGTAGGTGTCCTCGTTGATCACCCTGCGGCCCAGCGCGTCGACCACGATGCCGCGCACCATCAGCCCGGGGTCGGCCAGCAGCGCCGCCTCGCAGGCGTGCAGGTGCGCGACGTCGGCGCCGACCGCCTGGGCGGCGCGCAGGCCCTGGCCGTCGTGCTGCTCCACCGACGCTCCCGGGCGCCCGATCAGCAGCGGGACGTGCCGGGCCACCATGGCGTCGTCGTAGGCGAAGCTGCCGGTGGCCAGCACCACCGCCCGCCGGGCCCGGACGGCGACCTCCTCGCCGTAGTTGCGCGCCACGACCCCGCGGACCCGCCCGTCGGGTTCGACGACCAGCGCCTCGAAGCGGGTGTCGTAGCGCACCCGCACGCCGCGGGCCCGCGCCGTGTCGACCAGGGGGCGCATCAGCATCCAGCCGCCGCCGCGCTCGCCGGTGCGCTTGTCGGCCATCCGCGGCAGGTGCCCGCGCGGGGCAGGGGCCACCAGCTCGGCGAACGGGTGGGCGTTCTCCCCGCCGGAGTACATCAGGCCCTCGTCGGCGTGCGGCTCCCAGCCGGGCCGGTCGAAGAAGGCGGCGCGGAACGGCACCCCGCACGCGACCAGCCAGTCGAAGTGCTCCACGCTGCGCTCGGCGTAGAGCGCGAGCTTGTCGGCGTCGGCGCCGTCGCCCATGGCCGCGAGCAGGTAGGCGTGCATGTCCTGCGGGGTGTCGGTGAACCCGCAGGCGCGCTGCAGCCCGGTGCCGCCGCCGAGGTAGATGAAGCCGCCCGCCATCGCGGCCGCGCCGCCCCAACCGCCGGTGTGTTCGAGCACCAGGACATCGGCGCCCTGGGCGGCGGCCTCCGCGGCCGCGCTCGCCCCGGCCACCCCGTACCCGACGACCACCACGTCGGCCTCGCCCGCCCACGCCCCGACGTCGGCGCTGCGCCGCGGCCGGGCCGGGCGGGCCCGACGGCCCGGCGGGGTCACCGCTCCCGGCCCAGGTCGGGCAGTCCGAGGTCGAGGTTGGGCTGGTCGAGGCCGCCGTCGACCTCCAGCACCTTGCCGGTCACGTACCGCCCGGCCGGCGAGGCGAGGTAGAGCACGGCGGCCGCGACGTCCTCGGGGTCGCCGATGACCCCGAGGGGGGTGCCGGCCTCCATCCGCTCGCGGGTCGCGTCGTCGGACAGCACCGCCTCCAGCGCCGAGGTGCGCACGGAGCCGACGGCGACGGCGTTCACCCTGATGGTCGGGGACAGGTCGCGGGCGGCCAGCCGGGTGTAGTGCGCCAGGGCCGCCTTGGCCGTGCCGTAGGCGAGGTAGCCGCGCCCGGAGACCCGCCCCATCACCGAGCTGATGTTGACCACGGCCCCGCCACCGCTGTCGAGCAGGACCGGGACCGCGGCCCGCACGAGCTCGTGGGCCGTGCTGACGTTGAAGTGGAACGCCTTCTCCAGGTAGGCGGCGTCGGTGTCGAGCAGCGCCCTGGGGAACGTGCCGCCGACGTTGTTGACCACGACGTCGAGCCGGCCGAAGCGCCCGGCGGCGGCCGCGGCCAGCGCCGTGACCGCGTCGAGGTGGCGCAGGTCGGCCGGCACCACCAGGGCGCGCCGGCCCAGCGCCTCGATCCGCGCCGCCACCTTCTCCAGCTCGTCGGTCGTGCGCGCCGACAGCACGACGTCGGCGCCGGCCTCGGCCAGCGCCAGCGCGGTCGCGGCGCCGATGCCGCGACCCGCGCCGGTGACGATCGCGACGCGGTCGCGCACGGAGAACCGGTCGAGGATCACGCCCGCTCCCGCCGTTGTGCCGGGCCGGCCGGATCAGCCGCGCTGCGCGGCCCGCGGCCCGGCATCGATCCTGGTCAGCGGCGCCGTGGCCGGCTCGGCTCCGGCGGGGCGCCGCACCAGCAGGAACACCCCGCCGGCGAGCAGCAGCAGCCCGACGATCCCGAGCACGATCGGCAGCGTGACGGTGAGCAGCACGATGAGCGCGCGGCCGTCGCGGGCGAGCGCGGCGTTGGAGCTGACCGCCTCCGGGGTGAAGTCGAGCGTGCCGGCCAGCAGCGTGACGCCCTCCTCGCCGTCCGGGCCGCGGAACACCTGGCGGATCTGCTCCTGGCCGTTGACGATGCTGCCCACGGTCGGCTCGATCCACAGGGTGCGGGTGTTGCTGTAGACGGCCTCGGCGGTGACGGTCGTGCCCTCCTCGCCGCCGGCGAGTTCCCCGGGGACCTCGCGGGTCATGGTGACCGTCTCCGGGATCGTCTCCTCGAAGCGGTAGACCTCGAGGCCCTCGATCTCCTCGACGCCGACGAATCGCGCGGGGAACGGCGCCTTCACGTTCGGGTCGAAGAATTCGTAGTCGCGCTGCTCGGTGCCGAACGGAAAGCTGAAGACCTGACCCGCGTAGGTGATCCGGTTGTCGCCGTTGAGCCGCGCGGAGGCGCACGGGTTGACCGCGAGCCCGGTGCGCCGGTCGAAGCAGGCGGTGATCTCGGTGACCCCGATCAGCACCCCCTCGCTGTCGGTGACCACGTTGCCCACGGTCCACACCGCGGTGTCCGCGCCGGCCTCCGGGGCACCGGCGTCGCCGGCGATGTTGCGGACCGACGTGGCGGTGACGCCGCTGCGCTCCTCGAGGTCGCCGGGGTAGAAGACGGTGAGGTCGTGGCCGATGGCCGTCGACCTGGCCTTCTGGTCGAGCGGGAGCTTGACCAGCGCGGGCGCGAGGAACGTCGGCAGCGCGACCGCGACCGTCACCGCGAGCGCCCCGACCACCAGCAGCGCCAGTGCCGCCATCCGTGCGCGCATGCTTTCGACCCCTCGTAGGAAATGATCATCCGCTATTCGACGCGTCCCCTACCGGCCGGTCACGTTACGGCGCGCAAGTCCCCTCCAATAGAGCCCATCCCACTGACCGGAACGCCCCGCGAACACCGCAGAGCAATCGATATCGGCATTCGGAGTCTCTTCCGCGGATTCCATTGCGGAAAGGCGGCCGGGAGCCCGTAGCATTCCCGGCGCGCACCGACGACGCCGAGCGCCCGACGAGAGGAGCGGACCCGACATGAACGCCGCACCCGCCAGGGGGAGCCTGCTGATCAGCGCCATCACCGCGGTCGCGCTCGGCATCGCCATCGGCGTCGCCGGCGTGTTCACCGTGGCCTCGGTGGCCGGCCAGCCGCCCGAGGCACAGGCGACGACCGTCGAGGTGCTGGAGTACGGCACCCGCTGAGTCCCGGTCCGCGCCGACGCCGACCGCGCACCCTCGTCACGCCCGGTCTGCTCGCGACGATCGGCGAGGCGCGCGACGAGTGCGGGATCAGCCGGGGTCCGGCGGCGCGACGGCCGCGCGGGCCTCCCGCGCCGCCAGCCGCTCGCGCTGCGGCACCACCACGTACCTCGGGTCCTTCGTGGACTCCATGCCGGCCTCGAACACCCCGAACCGCTGCAGGGCGCTGCCGGCCAGCAGGGCCAGGCCGGAGGCGGCCGCGCCGGACCGGCTGCGCCCGGCGACCAGGACCGTCCCGGCCAGCCCGGCCAGCGTGAGCACCTCCGAGGCGCGCCGCAGCCGGTGCACCTTCCCGTGCCGGTAGACCTCGCCGATCAGCCCCATGCGCTGCTCCATGCGCTTGGCGGCGAGCAGCTCGCCCGCCGCCCCGACGGCGGCGAACACACGGGCGGGCGCCGCCTCCTCGACCGGGGCGCAGAGCATCCCGAAGCCGCCCCCACTGGCCGCGGCGGACCCGGCGAAGACGAACGGCAGCTCGTCGCGGACCTCGTTCCAGCCCGGCACCGCGGTGTGCGACAGCAGCACCGCGGTGTAGGACGCGACACCGGGCGCCGTGACCGCGGCGGAGAGCCCGAGCGGGCGGGCCAGCCGGTCGAGCAGGCGCGCGGGCCAGGTGCGCCGCCAGCGGCGGGGCACGAGCTCGCGCACCGCCGCGGCACCCACGCCGGGACCGAAGACGCTGAGGATCCAGGTGCCGACGCTCATCGGCGAGGTCGGCTTGAGCACCCGCAGCATGTGGTGGAACCGCTCCGGCCGGCCCAGGTCGCTGACCAGGAAGTACAGGCTGGCCAGCAGGGCGGCGAAGGAGCCGAGCCAGCCTGCCCGGCGCAGCGCGGGGCGCCCGGTGAGGTCGGCGCCCGCGGCCACCACCGACGAGCCGGCGGCCAGCCCGCCGGCGAAGAGGTAGGCCGCGATCTTCCACTCCCACACCGGCGCCTTGAGCACCGGGCGGCCGTAGTACGAGCGGAACTCGGCGTCCGGCACCACCGTGGGCTCGCCGCGCCCGCGCCCGCCGCGCCGACGGCGCCGGCCCAGGCCGCTGCCCTGGAACAGCTGCGCCTCGCGGCCGATCGAGCCCTCCTCGCTGGACTGCTCGGGCGGCTCCGCGGGCGGGGCCACGCGCTGGTCGATGTCGCGGTTCTCGGCCTGCGCGGCCGCCTCGCCGACCCGCTCGGTGTCGGAGTGCGAGGTCCCCTCCCGCTCGGTCACCGGCGGGCCCCGATCGCGGCGGAGACGAACGCGCCCACACCGGCCAGCGCGAACGCCGCGGCCGCCGCTCCCGCCCGCCGCCACATCGACGGCGCGTCGCGGGTGGGCACCACCGGGTCCGGCGGCAGGCCGTAGACCTCGGGCTCGTCGAGCAGCAGGAAGAACGCGCCGTCGCCGCCCACCCCGTCGTCGGGGTCGCGGCCGTAGAGCCGCGCCTCGCCGACGCCCAGCTCGTGCAGCTGGGCGAGCCTGCGGTCGGCCCGCTCGCGCAGCTCGTCGAGCTCGCCGAACTGGATGGAGTCGGTCGGGCAGGCCTTCGCGCAGGCAGGTTCCAGCCCGCCGTGCAGCCGGTCGTAGCAGAGCGTGCACTTCTGCGCGCGGCCGTCGTGCGGGCGGCGGTCGATCACCCCGTACGGGCAGCCGGACACGCAGTACCCGCAGCCGTTGCAGATGTCCTGCTGGACGACGACGGTGCCGAACTCGGTGCGGAACAGGGCCCCGGTCGGGCAGACGTCGAGGCAACCGGCGTGGGTGCAGTGCTTGCACACGTCGGAGGCCATGAGCCAGCGGAAGTCGGTGCGCCCCTCGGCGCCGGTCGCGTCGCCGGGGCGGGCGAACGCCGGCATGCCCAGCTCCTGGACCGGGTGCTCCGACTCGGCCTTCGGGGCGTCCAGCGGGCCGGTGCCCAGCTCGGAGCCGCCGCGCTCGGAGTCGCGCAGCCGCGGCCCGACCGCCTCGGCCATGATCGAGGTCCCGGTGGGGCCGGTGGGCAGCCCGAGGAACCCCGGGTCCTGCCGGCCGGTCGAGCGCGGCTGCTCGATGAACGCGACGTGGCGCCAGGAGTTGGCGCCCAGCGAGCCGGTGTTGTCGTAGGACATGCCGAGCATGTCCAGGCCGTCCTCGGGGACGGCGTTCCACTCCTTGCAGGCCACCTCGCAGGCCTTGCAGCCGATGCAGACCGAGGTGTCGGTGAAGAATCCGACCCGCGGCGGGTGGTCGTCGTGCCCGGCCTCGCCCGCGACGTCGTGGAGCGGTCCGGAGATCCGGTTGCCGGTCATGGCTGCTCCCCTGCGCTGTTCCCGGCGGTCTCGTCGGTGTCGCCGTCGGTGTCGGAGTCGTCGGAGTCGTCGGTGTCGTCGGTGTCGTCGGTGTCGTCGGTGTCGTCGGTGTCGTCGGTGTCGTCGGTGTCGTCGTCGGTGTGCGCCACGTGCGGCACGCCACTCGCGGTCGCGATGCGGGTGCCGGTCTCCACGGTGACACCGGCCCTGGCCCGGGTCTCGGCCAGCATCGCGGTGAGCGCCGCCCCGCGGGGTCGCGGGCCCGGCCGGACGTCGCAGGTGGCCACCTTGCTCTCCTGGATGAACACGTTGGAGTCGGCGACCACGCCGAGCAGGTCGTTGACCACGTCGCCGGTGACCAGGCCAGAGCCGCCCCAGTGGTAGGGCATCCACACCTGGTGCACGACCTGCCCGTCGATGTGCAGTGGAGCCATCCGGTCGGTGACCATGACCCGGGCCTGCACGGCGGCACGGCTGGTGACCACGTGCGCGGTGCCGAGGTGGGTCAGCCCGCGGATCCTGGCCAGCTCCGGCGACACCTCGACGGTCAGTTCCGGCTGCAGCTCGGCCAGGTAGGGCAGCTGGCGGCTCATCCCGCCCGCGGTGTGGTGCTCGGTGAGCCGCGCCGCGGTCAGCACGAACGGGAACACCTCGCGGTGCTGTTCGGGCGGCGCCGGGTTCGACGGGTTGTCGGTGCGGCCGTAGACCTTGCGGGTCGGGTTGCCCTGCTGGCCGTAGAGCATGTTGGGCACCGGCGACTCGTGCGGCTCGTAGTGCGTGGGCATCGGGCCGTCGAGCAGCCCGTGCGGCGCGAACAGCCACGCCTTCCCGTCGGCCTGCATGATGAACGCGTCGTCGCCGCGCAGCGCCTCCGGGCCGACCGCTTCGGGCGGCGGTTCGTAGCCCGGCGGCGTGGTGGCCGGGAAGTCCGGCACGTCGTCGCCGGTCCACTTCCCCTCGTCGGCGTCCCACCAGACCAGCTTCTTGCGCTCGCTCCACGGCCGGCCCTCCAGGTCGGCCGAGCAGCGGTTGTAGAGCACCCGCCGGTTGGCCGGCCAGGTCCAGCCCCACTGGCGGTCGTAGGCGCCCTGAGCGTCGTGCGGCTTGCGCCGGGCGGCCTGGTTGACGCCCCCGGCGTAGACGCCGCTGTAGATCCAGCAGCCGCAGGCGGTGCTGCCGTCGGCCTTGAGGTCGAGGTAGGAGTCCACCGCCTCGCCGGTCGTGGTGTCGTAGCCGTTGATGCGGCGCAGCACGTCCTCCGCCGCGGGCTCGTCCCCGTGCACCTGGTAGTCCCAGTCCAGCTTCTGCACGGGCTCGTCGCGCGGGTCGGTCGAGCCGGCCAGCCGCTCCCGCAGCCTGCGCCCCAGGTGGTAGAAGAACCACAGCTCCGAGCGCTGGTCGCCGGTCGGCTCGACGGCCTTCTCCCGCCACTGCAGCATGCGCTGGGTCTGGGTGAAGGTGCCCTCCTTCTCCACGTGCGAGGCGGCCGGGAAGAAGAACACCTCGGTGCGGCAGGTCTGCGGGCTGATCTCGCCGGTCTCGATCTCCGGGGAGTCCTTCCAGAACGTGGCGCTCTCGATCATCGCCAGGTCGCGCACGACCACCCAGTCCAGGTTGGCCATGCCCAGGCGCTGCAGCTTGCCGTGCGCCGAGCCGACGGCGGGGTTCTGGCCGAGCAGGAAGTAGCCGAACACCTTGCCGCCGTCGACCATGTCCATGACCGTGCGGTACGTGCCGTGGTCGCCGTCGATCTTGGGCAGCCAGTCGTAGCCGAAGTCGTTCTCCGCGGTCGCGTTGTCGCCGAAGTACTCCTTGAGCAGCGAGACCAGGTAGGCGTCGGCGCCGGTCCAGTACCCCTTCTGGGTCGGGCTGCGCAGGTCGTCGAGGTAGGCGTCGAGCGACTCGTGCGAGCCGGCGGTCGGCATCGGCAGGTAGCCGGGCAGCAGGTTGAACAGCGTGGGCACGTCGGTGGAGCCCTGGATGCTGGCGTGCCCGCGCAGCGCGAACACCCCGCCGCCGGGGCGGCCGACGTTGCCCAGCAGCAACTGCACGATCGCGCCCGCCCGGATGTACTGCGCGCCCACGCTGTGCTGGGTCCAGCCGACGCTGTAGACCAGCGCCGAGGTGCGCTCCCGGTTGGAGTTGGCCGTCCACGCCTCGCACACGGCCCGGAACTTCTCCAGCGGGGTGCCGCAGATCCGGGCCACCATCTCCGGGGTGTAGCGGGCGTAGTGGCGCTTGAGGATCTGGAACACGCACCGCGGGTGCTCCAGCGTGGGGTCGGTGGCGATGTTGGAGACCCCGCGCAGCGGGGCGCCGGACGCGCCGTGGCCCAGCGGCGAGGTGCGCTCCTTGTCCATCCCCGAGTCGTCGTCGCCGGCCGGGGAGTCCGGGCTGGCCCCCTCCGGCTCCTCGCGCTCCTCGTCGGCGCCCTGGTACTGCCAGCAGTCGCGCTCGTAGGTGCCGGTCTCGGCGTCGTAGCCGCTGAACAGCCCGTCGAGGTCCTCGGTGTCCTGGAAGCCCTCGCGCACCAGGAACGAGGCGTTGGTATAGGCAGCCACGTACTCGCGGAAGTCCAGGTCGTTGCTCAGCACGTGGTTGATGACGCCGCCGAGGAAGGCGATGTCGCTACCCGCGCGGATCGGCACGTAGGTGTCGGCCAGCGCGCTGGTCCGGGTGAACCGCGGATCGATGTGGATCACGCGGGCGCCGCGCGCCTTCGCCTCCACCACCCACTGGAACCCCACCGGATGGGCCTCGGCCATGTTCGAGCCCATGATGATGATGCAGTCGGAGTTGGCCAGGTCCTGCTGGTAGTCCGTCGCGCCGCCGCGACCGAAGGAGGTCCCCAGACCGGGAACCGTGGCGGAGTGTCAAATACGGGCCTGGTTCTCGATCTGGATCGCGCCCAGCGCGGTGAACAGCTTCTTGATGAGGAAGTTCTCCTCGTTGTCCAGCGTCGCGCCGCCCAGGCTGGCCAGGCCCATCGTCCGGCGCAGCCGGTTGCCGTGCTCGTCGTGCTCCTGCCAGCCGCGCTCGCGGGCGTCCAGGACCCGGTCGACGACCATGTCCATGGCGGTGTCGAGGTCGAGGTCGGTCCACTCGGTGGCGTAGGGCGCCCGGTAGCGGACCTTCTCCTGGCGCTGCGGACCGGTGACCAGCTGCAGGCTCGCCGAACCCTTGGGGCACAGCCGCCCGCGCGAGATCGGCGAGTCGGGGTCGCCCTCGATCTGCACGACCTTCTCGTCGCGGACGAACACGCGCTGGCCGCACCCGACCGCGCAGAACGGGCAGACGGAGTCGGCGACGCGGTCGGCGGACTCGGTGCGCGGACGCATCGCGGCGTACCGCGGCGACTGCGCCGCAGCGCCCCGGCCCAACGGGTCGGGACCGGTCAGCTGCCGGTAGACCGGCCAGCTCTCCAGCCACTGCCGTACACCCACTGCGCACTCCCCGTTTTCCCCGGGACCGATCAAGGCGGACCCTAGCGCTACTTCCCATGGCCCGCCGGGCCAAACCCGGTGACCGACGATCAGCGCCGGTCGGCGGGCGCGCGCCCGCCGCCGTCGTCCTCTCGCAGGAACAGGTACCAGTACGACGTCGCCACGAACACGACCGCGCCGACCAGGTTGCCCAGGAACGCGAACACCCAGTTGTGCAGGGTGTCGCCCCACCCGAGGCCGGGCACGCCGGCGAAGATGCCGGCCGGCAGGAAGAACATGTTGGCCACGACGTGGTCGAAGCCCATCGCCACGAACGCCATGATCGGGAAGAAGATCCCGAGGATCTTGCTGCCCACGCTGTCGGCGGCCAGCGAGAGCCACACCCCCAGGCAGACCAGCCAGTTGCAGCCCACGGCCCGCAGGAAGATCTGCCACGACGTCTCGTGCAGGCCCTTGGCCTCCACGATCGAGGCCAGCCGCTCGTAGGTCAGCGCGCCCGTGGCGCCGGCCTCGGAGTCCACATCGCCGATGACCCCGGTCTGCACGGCCAGGAAGTAGGCCACGAACAGCGCCCCCAGCAGGTTGCCGACCAGCACCAGGGTGAGGTTGCGGACCACCTCGCCCACGGTGAGCCTGCCCTGCATGGCGCTGATCGGCACCAGCAGCATGTTGCCGGTCAGCAGGTGCGACCCCGCGATGAGCACCAGGACGAGCCCGAGGGTGAACGCCGCGCCCATGAACAGCGTCGGCAGCGTGCCCCAGGTGCGCGGGTCCAGGCCGGAGGAGACGGTGATGGCGACCAGCCCGCCGAACGCGATGTACGCCCCGGCCAGGAAGCCGCCGACCAGCACCTTGTCCCACCGCAGGTGGGCCTTCTCCGTCCCGCTCTCGACGGCCGCGGCGGCGATCTCGGGGGGCTTCTTGGCGGTCATCGGCACCTCCGACGCGTGGGCGGGACGACGCCGGAGTCGCCCACCGGGCGGACTCGAAACCCCTCAGCGGGGAACGGGCCCCGCCGACGCCCGCGCGTACTCGGCGAGCACGCTCTCCAGCTCGGCGTCGTCCATGACGTCCGAGCGGTGGGTGAAGCCCTCCGGCGCCCGGCGCTCCACCTCGTCGATCACCCGCTCGGGTCCGCCGATGCGGTTCTGCAGGACGACCTGGTTGACCTGGGGGCGGCGCTGGTCGTCGTAGCTGCGCAGCGCGGCCACCGGATCGATGCCCGAGGACAGGCACCGGGCCAGCACGACGGCGTCCAGGATCGCCTGGGCGGCGCCGTTGGAGCCCATCGGGTACATCGGGTGGGCCGAGTCGCCCAGCAGCGTGATGCGCCCGTGCGACCAGCGCGGCAGCGGGTCGCGGTCGCACATCGGGTACTCCAGTGGCGCCGGGGTGGCCGCGACCAGGTCGGGCAGGTCGAGGTCGGGGCAGCCGAAGCGGGCCAGGTGCGGCTCCAGCTCGGCGCGCTTGCCGGGGGTCGACCAGTCGACCACCCGCGGCGGCGGATCGCCCGCCCGGCCCGCGGCGATGCACACCGCCCAGTTGGTCAGCCGCCGCCCGGGGTCGGAGCCCGGCGCGATGGGGTAGAGCACCAGCTTGGCCGCGGTGCCACCGGCGATCACGACGGTGCGCCCGTCGCGGAAGAGCGGCCAGTCGGCCGCGCCGCGCCACATCAGCACCCCGTTCCAGCGCGGCAGGCCCTCCCCCGGGTACAGCGCCGCGCGCACCGACGACCAGATGCCGTCGGCCCCGACGAGCACGTCGCCGGTGGCGGTGCCGGCCGGGCGGCCCTCCGGGTCGACGAAGGTGGCGGTGACGCCGTCGTCGCCCTGGGTGACGTCGACCAGCCGGTGGCCGGTGTGCACCGCCCCCTCCCCCAGGCGCTCGCGGACCGCCGCGTGCAGCAGGCCGGCCAGCGCCCCGCGGTGGATCGAGAACTGCGGGTGCGCCGCCCCCGCGGCCAGCCCGCACGGCCGGCGCAGGATCTCCTGGCCCAGCCGGTGGGCGTAGACCAGCGTCCCCGTCTCCACGCCGACCTCGCGCAGCCGGTCGAGCAGGCCCAGCCCGGCCAGCGGCGCGACCGCGTGCGGCAGCAGGTTGATGCCGACGCCGAGCTCCTCGACCGACGCGCTGCGCTCGTGCACCTCGCACTCGACCCCGGCCGCGTCCAGCATCAGCGCGGTCGTCAGCCCCGCGATACCCGCCCCCACCACGACGACCCGCATTCCGCCCTCCGTCCGCCCCGAGTCCCCCGATCCTCGCGCGCGCCGGGGGCCGGCGGATCCCCCCACGGGTGGTTGTGCGCCTACTCCGCAGGGAGGCGCCGCGCCGCCGGGAACCGGGCGGATCAGCCCAGCGCCCGCTCCAACCGCCGCGACAGGATCGCCACGAACGACGCCGGGTCGGCCAGCTCGCCGCCCTCGGCCAGCAGCGCCATGCCGTGCAGCAGCTGGGCCGTCTCGCGCAGGCCGGCGTCGTCGGGGCGCTGCTCGTGGGCGTCGCGCAGGCCGGTGACCAGGGCGTGGCCCGGGTTCAGCTCCAGGATCCGCTTGACCTTCGGGGGCTCCTGCCCCATCGCCCGGTACATCTTCTCCAGCGTCGGGGTGAGGTCCCCGGGGTCGCCGACCAGGCAGGCCGCCGAGGTCGTGAGCCGGTGGGAGAGCCGCACCTCCTTGACGTCGTCCTCCAGGGCGGTGGCGAGCCAGCCGAGCAGGGCCTCGAAGCCCTTCTTCGTGTCGTCGTCGACGTCGTCGCCGCCGAGGTCGACCTCGCCCTTCGCGACCGAGGTGAGCGCCTTGTCCTCGAAGGCCGGCACCATGTCGACCCACACCTCGTCGACCGGGTCGGTCAGCAGCAGCACCTCGTAGCCCTTGGCCCGGAACGCCTCCAGGTGCGGGGAGTTCTCCAGCGCCGCGCGCGACTCGCCGGTCGCGTAGTAGATCGCCTCCTGGCCCTCGGGCATCCGCCCGATGTACTCGCGCAGCGTGGTCGGCTTCTCCGGGTCGTGGGTGGAGGCGAACGAGCAGATCTCCAGGATCGCCTGGCGGTTGTCGTGGTCGGAGAGCAGGCCCTCCTTGACCGCCCGGCCCAGCTCCGACCAGAACGTCGCGTACTTCTCCGGCTCGTCGTCCATCATGGACCGGACCGTGGAGAGCACCTTCTTGACCAGCCGCTTGCGGATCAGCTGGATCTGGCGGTCCTGCTGCAGGATCTCCCGGGAGATGTTCAGCGAGAGGTCGTTGGCGTCCACGACGCCCTTGACGAAGCGCAGGTACTCCGGGACGAGCGCCTCGCAGTCGTCCATGATGAACACGCGCTTGACGTAGAGCTGGACCCCGCGCCTGGACTCGCGCATGAACAGGTCCATCGGCGCGTGCGAGGGCAGGAACAGCAGCGCCTGGTACTCGAACGTGCCCTCCGCGGACAGCCGGATCGTCTGCAGCGGCTCGCGCCAGTCGTGGCTGACGTGGCGGTAGAACTCGGCGTACTCCTCCTCGGAGACGTCCTTCGGCGACCGCGCCCACAGCGCCTTGCGCGAGTTGACGGTCTCCGCGTCGCCCTCGCCGCTCTGCGGCGCCATCCGGATCGGCCAGGTGATGAAGTCGGAGTAGCGCTTGACGATGTCCCTGACCGTGGCCGGGTTCGCGTAGTCGTGCAGCGCGTCCTCGCTGTCCTCTGGCTTGAGGTGCAGGGTCACCGCGGTGCCCTGCGGCGCGTCCGGCTCGTCGGAGACGGTGTAGGTGCCCTGGCCGTCGGACTCCCAGCGCACGCCCGACCCGGCGCCCGCCTTGCGGGTGACCAGCACGACCCGGTCGGCCACCATGAAGCTGGAGTAGAAGCCGACGCCGAACTGCCCGATCAGCTCCGCGGTCGCCTGCTCCGACGCCGCCCCGGACTCCCGCGCCTGCTGCAGCCTGCCCAGCATCTCCGCGGTGCCCGACTTGGCGATCGTGCCGATCAGGTCGACGACCTCCTCGCGGGTCATGCCGATGCCGTTGTCGCGGACGGTCAGCGTCCGCTCGGCCGGGTCGGTCTCCAGCGCGATGTACAGGTCGGTCGTGTCGACCTCGAGGTCCTTGTCCTGGTACGCGGCCAGCCGGAGCTTGTCGAGCGCGTCCGAGGCGTTCGAGATCAGCTCGCGCAGGAACACGTCCTTCGTCGAGTAGATCGAGTGGATCATCAGCTGGAGCAGCTGGCGGGCCTGCGCCTGGAACTCGATCGTCTCCGTCGACATCGGTGACGACACCCTTTCCTTGGGTCGGGACTGTGCGCCGACAAGGGTATTGGCGCGTCGGCGCGGGCGTGCTCGGGGCCGCCGCTCACCGTTGCGCGACGATGCGGCGGGCGACCTCGGCGGCCCGCTCGGCCGGGATGGCGAACCCGATGCCGATGCTGCCCGAGCCGAGGCTCGCGATCGCCGTGTTGATCCCGACGACCTGCCCGGCCGCGTCGATCAGCGGTCCGCCCGAGTTGCCCGGGTTGATCGGGGCGTCGGTCTGGATCGCGGTCTGCCGGTTGCGCTCGTCGCCCAGTCGGGCCTCGCGGTCGACGGCGCTGACGATCCCGGCGGTGACGGTGCCGGCCAGGCCGAGCGGTGAGCCGACGGCGAGCACGGTCTCCCCCACCCGCAGGTCGGCGGAGGTGCGCAGCGGCAGCGGCGCAGGGGCGCCCTCGGCCGGCACCCGCAGCACCGCGACGTCGGTCGCCGGGTCGGTGCCGACGACGCGCGCGCTCACCCGGCGCGCGTCGGCGTAGACGACCTCCACGACCGCCCCACCCTCCACGACGTGGGCGTTGGTGAGCACGTGCCCGTCGGCGTCGATCACGAAGCCGGAGCCGCCCGCGGCCCCACGGGCGCCGCGGACCTCGACCGACACCACGCTCGGCAGCACGGCCGCGGCGACCGCGTCGAGGGCGCCGGGCGCCGCCGCGCCCGGGGCGGAGCCGCTGACCACGGGCA